>CAZYQV010000159.1:0-2825 GCA_964649775.1 uncultured Rikenellaceae bacterium | reverse complement strand
CTGCTGAGTTTGTGATTCCAGGAAACTGTGTCAGCCTGGGTAATACCACCTGCTACCGAGATTGCAAAAACAGGATCTGTTTCGGAATAGCTGTCCAGCTTGTTGTTCCAGTTTGTAATATCCGTACCGGTAATTCCGTTGGCAGGAGATGCCGCAAACAACGGGTCACTCTCTGTGGTAATGAATCCTGAAAGGTCCGGAGTATTGGTCAGATCATTATAATCTCCACTGAAGGTATTTCCTGCTTTTTTGGCATACAACGCATAAGGGACACTCAGCAATTGGGTAGTGCCGGTGATCGAATAATTTGTTCCTCCCTCAGGGTCTGCTTCTGTTTTCAAGTAATAGGGCCCTGCCGACCAGTCGATAGTAGAAAAATCTCCCGATTCGATGATCCCGGTACCGATCTCAAGGGTGATCAATCCATTACCATTGGTCACAGGGTCCTGGGTCTCTATATAGACGGCGGTTCCGTCCGGAGCCCCCTGCAAAATGCTGATACGCATTCCGATCTGTTGATCTTTGATCAGTTCGTTGTTGCTGTTGCGAAGGATTGCCTGGTAACTCAGTTTGTCGGGTGTTTGTCCTTTTACATTACCTGTAAATACAATGCCTACTATTATTGCAGCAAAAAGAGAAATAATAGCTTTCATATCCTTAATTATTATTAGGTTGAATATTACAATATGAGATAAATGACAAAATTTGTTACGTGTAAAAGTCCTAATTGTTGCGATGTTTCACCAATAATATTTAGGGTTTTGATAAACCTTCGGTAATTTGTGATAAAGGCACATTTTATAAAAAAATCGGTATTTTTACAAGGAGAAAAAGGTCGACATATCATGAAAAAATCATTCTTATTTTCTTTAAGCCTGTTGTTGTTGGTTCTGGCATCATGTACAATAAATAACGAATCACGGCAGTCCAGGCCCAATATCCTCTTCTTCCTGGTGGATGACCTGGGGTGGGAGGATACGGAGGTGCCGGTGTGGACGGATTCGGTGGAGAACAACCGCTATTTCCGGACGCCCAATATTGCGAGGCTGGCCGCCGAAGGGATGAAGTTCACCAATGCCTATGCTTCATCGCCGGTGTGTTCTCCTACGCGTACGGCCCTGATGACGGGTATGAACCCGGCCCGCACCCATATCACCAACTGGATCCCCGGGCGGGGCAACCACCCGGCCGACGACCAGCTCCTGCTGATCCCCCGCTGGCGTATTGATGGACTGGGTCACCGCGACGTCACCCTGCCTGAGTTGCTGAAGGCTGCGGGCTATGCGACGGTGCATGTGGGGAAAGCCCATCTGGGTAAAAAAGGTACAACAGGGGCTGATCCACGAAACCTGGGCTTCGACTACAGCGTGGCGGCCAGCTACCGCGGCGGTCCCGGCAGCTACTATGTGCCGTACGGGAGGATCCACGGTCCCGATAGCCAGATGATCGACTTGGAGGAGTTCTTCCCCGACAGCCTCTACCTCAACGATGCCCTGACGATCATGGCCCTGCGCCTGCTCGACACGCTGGCAAAACATCCGGAGAAACCTTTCTACTTCAATATGTGGCACTATGCCGTCCATGCCCCTATCGAGGGAGATCCTGAACTGATGGACAAATACCGCAAAGCCGGCAAGACGGAGGCCCAGGTGCGGTATGCCTCGATGGTGGAGAGCGTCGACCGCAGTCTGGGCAGGATCCTGAAAAAACTGGATGACCTGGGGATGGCAAAAAATACGATCGTCATCTTCTGGTCGGACAATGGGGGACTGGTTTCCCATTCGGGACCGCCCACGACCAACTACCCCCTCTCCAGCGGCAAGGGCTCCAGTCATGAGGGTGGCTACCGCGAGCCGCTGATCATTCGCTGGCCGGGGAAGGTACAGCCAGGTTCGGTATGTCCTGAGCCTGTGATCGCGGACGATTTCTTTCCTACAATGCTCACCGTAACCGGGGTGAGGGTGCCGGACACGATTCGCCGGCATTTGGACGGGACGGATATCACCCCACTGCTTTTGCAAACAGGTGGCATTGAACGGCCCCATCCCCTGGTGTGGCACTATCCCCATTACTGGGGATGGAAGGCGATCCGGGATGCTGACAGTACCATCACCCCCTTCAGCGCCATCCGGGAAGGGGAATGGAAGCTGATCTATACTTACGAGAAAGGACGGTGCGAGCTGTATAACCTTGCAGAAGATATCGGGGAAAAACATAACCTGGCTGCAGAGAAACCGGATATTGCGCAGAAGCTGTGTGGTGATCTGCGCAGTATCCTGCAGGTGATGGGAGCACAGACGCCGGCAGAGCGGGAGACGGGAGAATCATTGCCCTTACCCCGGTGGGATGATGAAGGAAATTAATGGTTCACGCAGAGGACGCAAAGGAAAAAGCGAAGCTCGAAGCTTGATGCTTGAAGGTTGAAGGGTTGAATGGGCGATGAAGCGATAAAGCGATAAGGCGATGATGCGAGATAGACGCGTGTTAATTTGATGGGATTGCCTTCCTCCGGGAGATAAGCCTGCCTGCCTCCCTGGCGGGAGGTAAACCGGTAGGCAGGGATTGAGGATATACGTTTTGTGAAGAGAAGATACGAGCGATACTTCTGAAATCGAAAATCCCCGTTCGTAAATCGTTAATCTTCACGCTCCTCGCAATGTTCCGGCTAACTCGAAACTCGATACTCAAAACTCGAAACTATGAACGGTGAACCTTTTGAATAATGAGATTTGGGATTTGGGATTTATCGAAGAGGTGCAGGGCGCAGAGCATAGAGCGTAGAGGATAATGATTTAAAGTATAATGAACAGATCATATATTTTTGG
>CAZYQV010000158.1:0-3577 GCA_964649775.1 uncultured Rikenellaceae bacterium | reverse complement strand
TGACGATCATCGGGACCATCGGCTTGTTCCTTTTGCTGGGAGGTTTTATTCTGAACCTGGCGGGCAGGATGAATGCGGAGTCGACTGGTTGCTGCTGAATATCGTAGGGTGTATGTTGCTTACCTTTTATGCAGTGGCATTGGAGAGTATCCCTTTCATGATCCTTGAGGGGGTGTGGGGACTCTCCTCGCTGGTAAAGCTGATACTGTTATGGCGGAGGAGAGGAAAACATGTTCATCCCCTGAAATAGCTCTTCCCGGATTCTTCGGAGGGAATATTCCGTTCTGTGGCATATTTTTTGTAATTTTGTCCCTGCATACCATCATTTATGGGGCTGACCTGGTTTTGACAGCAAGGTAAATGGGTGTGCAAGCATGCCGAGCCATGTAACAACGCTCGTAAAACAGGGTTACACATCGATAAATGGCGAAACCAATTACGCGCTCGCTGCCTAATCACGGAATGTGAGAGGGCTTCATCCCGGCACAAGGTGCCGGGACGGGCTATCTCCCGGAGACCCTGCCCGGCGGTCTCCGACCAGGAGGTACCAGAAAAGCCGAGGCTGGTCAGGATGTCGTCCCGCCATCCTGACGAGATAACCGGGACTAAGGTGCAGGTAGGCTGTCTGCTGCCAGCCTGTGCCCGACAACCAAAAGCAGACTAAGCATGTAGAAACCACATCTGTTTCTTGTCTGGACCGGGGTTCAACTCCCCGCAGCTCCACAACACGAGCCAAAACAGCCCTTCCGCAAGGAAGGGTTTTTGTTTTTGAAGGGAATGGGGAAGCTCGCTTTCACATTACCGGAAAAAATAAAAACATGACAGCGCAGCAGGCTGTTTTGGCGGGGTTGTAAGGTCCCCCCACCTCACGAGGGCCGCCGGAGGCGGGCCGAGTAACTTCCTCCCCCGCAGCTCCACAACACAAGGCAAAACAGCCTTTCCGGGAGGAAGGTTTTTGTTTTTTATGATTACATAATTTGGATTAACTTAGCTCCCCTGAAAAGATAAAGATCGTGTCATGAAGATAGGATTGTTGCGTGAAACAAAGACCCCTCCCGACCGGCGTGTTCCTTTTTCGCCGCAGGAGGCAGCTGCCTTGATGCAGCGTTTCCCCGGTCTGGAGATGGTGGTCCAGCCCTCACCGATACGGGGATTTAAGGACCGGGAATATGAAGAGGCCGGTGTGCCGCTGCAGGAAGATCTCAGCGACTGCGATGTGCTGATGGGGGTGAAGGAGGTGAGAACGGATGTGCTTATCCCGGAGAAAACCTATTTCTTTTTCTCACATACCGCCAAGAAACAGCCGTACAACAGGGGGCTGCTGCAGACGATCCTGAAGAAGAGGATACGGCTGGTGGATTATGAGTACCTGACCACCCCCGACGGGGCCCGTGTGGTGGCTTTCGGCCGTTGGGCCGGCATCGTCGGGGCATACAACGCCCTGCGTGCCTGGGGAGAGCGCAGCGGTGATTTTGAGCTGAAACCGGCCTGGCAGTGTCACGACAGGAAGGAGATGACCGGCGAGCTGGGAAAAGTGAAACTCCCGCCGGTGAAGATCCTGATCACCGGCGGCGGACGTGTGGCGTATGGTGCCATGGAGACCTTCGCCCCCCTGGGGTGGCGGCAGGTGGCGGCAGAGGAGTTCCTGACACGGCAGTATGATGAGCCGGTGCTCTGCCGTATCGACCCGGATCATTATGTGGTGCGGAAAGATTACCGGCCTTTCGGGCTGGACGACTTTATAAAACATCCGCAGGAATACCGTTCGGTCTTCTTCCCCTTCACGCAGGTGACGGACCTCTTCATCGCCTGTCATTACTGGGACCCCCGCTCACCACATTTCATGACGCCGGACGACTACCGCACCCACGGCTTTGCCATGAAGGTGATCGCCGACGTGAGCTGCGACATCAACGGGCCTGTCCCCTCCACGCTGCGGGCCTCGACCATTACTGAGCCTTTTTATGGGTATGACCCGGCTTCGGGAAAAGAGACGGAGCCTTTTGCAGAAGGTGCCGTGACCGTCATGGCGGTGGACAATCTGCCGGGCGAGCTGCCGCGCGATGCCTCCGAAGATTTCGGGCAGATGCTGATGGAGAAGGTGATGCCGGCGTTGCTGGAGGATGACAGAGAAGGTGTCGTCCGGCGGGCGGTCATCGCTGAAGAGGGGAGACTGACTCCCCATTTCAGCTACCTGCAGGACTATGTGGAGGGGAAGGAATAAGAAATTTTGAATTTTGAATGTTGAATTTTGAATGTTGATTTGTGATTGAGGCGGCAGGGGGGCGGGCTCAGGCGTCTTTCAGCCGGCTGATGGTGGCGGCCGGATCGGAAGAGCTGAAGACCGTATTGCCGGCCACCAGCACGCTGACACCTGCCTTGACCAGCTCAGGTGCGTTCTCCACCGTGACACCGCCGTCCACCTCGATGAGGGTGTCGAGGCCCTGTTCTTTGATCATGGCCGAGAGGACCCGTATCTTCTCATAGGAATGTTCGATGAATTGCTGTCCGCCGAAGCCGGGGTTGACAGACATGATCAATACCATATCGGCAGCATACAAAATATCTTCCAGCAGATGTACGGGGGTGTGGGGGTTGAGTGATATCCCCGCTTTCATGCCCTGTTCATGGATGTTCTGAAGGGTCCTGTGCAGATGGCTGCAGGCCTCGTGGTGCACCGTCAGGATATCGGCACCGGCTTCGGCGAATGTTTTGATATAGCGGTCGGGGTCGACGATCATCAGATGGACATCGAGCGGCTTGCGGGCATGCTCCTTGATATATTTCATGACAGGAAAACCGAAAGAGATATTGGGCACGAACATTCCGTCCATGATGTCGAGATGGAACCAGTCGGCCCGGCTCTCATTGACCATCTCAATGTCGCGCTGCAGGTTGCCGAAGTCGGCAGAGAGCAGGGAAGGAGCTACCAGGGGATATGACATATCTGCTTTTTTTGATATGCTCAAAAATAGTGAATAATTCCGAAAAGAGGAGAGTGGTGTTAACCGAGATAGGTGCGTAACGGCTTGCAGCGGGTGGACTGTTTCAGCTTCTTGAGTGCTTTTTCTTTGATCTGGCGTACCCGCTCACGGGTGAGTCCCATGATATCGCCTATCTCGTCGAGGGTGTGGGGATGGTTGTGATTGAGTCCGAAGTAGAGGCGGACGATGTCGGCCTCGCGTGAGCTGAGGGTGTTGAGCACCCTCTCGATCTCTTTCCTCAGCGACTCGTTCAGGAGCTCCTTGTCGGGTTTGAGGGAGTCCTCTCCCAGGAGATAGTCGTACATGTTCACATCCTCATCGGGACGGAGGGGAGCATCCATAGAGATGGGTTGTCCCGAGGCGAGGATCGATTCTTTCACGTCGGAGGGGGCCAGCTCCAGGGCCTGGGCTATCTCCAGCACCGTGGGCTCACGCTCGTGCTCCTGCTCAAAACGGGCGAACATCCGGTTGATCTTGTTGATGAAGCCCAGCTTGTTGAGAGGCAGACGAACGATACGTGCCTGCTCGGCCAGCGCCTGCAGGATCGACTGGCGTATCCACCATACGGCATACGAGATGAACTTGAAGCCGCG
>CAZYQV010000157.1:0-7392 GCA_964649775.1 uncultured Rikenellaceae bacterium | reverse complement strand
ATAGATCTCCACCCTGATCTCTTTGGCGATCTTCGTGTCCATCCTGTTGAACGAATGTCCCCCCGGGATGTCCTGATAGATCTTGTACTGAAAATCCTTGCCGGCAGCTTTCAGGGCCTGGATCAGGTGTTCCACCTCCAGCACATTGACGTCGGCGTCGTTGGTGTTGGTATGGATCAGCAGGGGGGTCTTCAGCTTCTCCGCGTTCCAGGCGGGTGATCGGCGACGGTACTCGTTCACATCCTCGTAGGCGGTCTTGCCGATGTGGTAGTCGGCCGAGTAAAGATCGCGGTACGACTGTGTTTTGTAGCCCATGCGGGCGATCAGGTCGCTCACCGGCACGCCGGCATAGCCCACCTGGTAATGATCGGGATGATCGTAGAGGTTCATTAGGGTGATCAGTCCGCCGTGGCTCCAGCCGATGATCCCCACCTTTTTGGGGTCGACGATCTCATAGTTGTCGAGCATGTACTGCCGGCTGTAATCCACATCTTCCACCTCCAGGCCGCCGTAATCGATCTTCCGGTAGAAAGACTGCCCGTAGCCGGTGCTGCCCCGGTATTCGGCAGCCACGACGATGTATTGCTGGTACATCAGCTCCCGGATGATGTGGGCGTAGTAGGTGGTGAAGTTGCTGTGCACCCCGCCGTGTGGGAAGACGATGAGCGGGTATTTCTTTGCGGGGTCGATGCCTTTGGGAATGAAAATATAGGCTCTGAACTTGACCGGGTTGCCGGCGCCCTGCGCCGTGGGGTTCTTCTCATGTGCCGGCGGCGGACCGTAGATGTATACCTTGTCGATGAAGGCTACATCGCCCACCTTGTTGTACCAGAGCAGGTCGTCGATCGATTTCTCCAGCTCATCCAGACGGTGACGCAGACGCTCGTAGTTCCTGTCCACACTCTTCTTCAGGTCATCCAGCTCACCCGCAGGATCCTGTGCCTGCAGCATGAGAGGAGCCAGAAGAAAAGATCCGAGTACAAAAATAAAATGTCCTGCTTTCATATTGTTAAGATTTGGTTGTCTCTATGGGAGGGTGATCGTGCCCCGGAACACATATTCTGCCGGTCCTTCCAGGAAGATCCCTTCAAACAGTTTTTCCTTTCCTTTCTCAAAGAACACGCGCAGCCTGCCGCCGCGGGTGAGGACGGTGACGGGACTACTGACATTTTGTCGGGTATGGGCGTGGGTGAGGGCGGCGGCGATGCTGCCGGTGCCGCAGGAGAGGGTTTCGTCTTCCACCCCTCTCTCGTAAGTGCGGTTGAAGAGGGTGGCGGGGTCGATGACCTGTACGAAGTTCACATTGGTGCCTTCCGGCCGGAAAAGATCGCTGTAACGGAGCTCTTTCCCCTCAGCGAAGACATCCATCTGCTCCACATCGTCACGGAACTCGACGTAGTGGGGGGAGCCGGTATCCAGGAAATATCCTTTTTCCACGGGTCTGATATCACTTACATCATTCATTTTCAGCAGGACCGTTCCTTTCCGTATCTCGCCCGTATGCTCACCGTCGACGGCCATGAAACGGGTATGTTCACCGCACATCCCCAGGGCGTGGGCGAAGGCGATGGCGCACCGTCCGCCGTTGCCGCACATCGTCGACTCGCGTCCGTCGGCATTGAAATAACGCATGGCAAAGTCGAGGAGAGGGTGCTCCTGCAGCAGGATCAGCCCGTCGGCGCCGATGCCGGTGCGGCGGGCACAGAGGGAGGCTACCCGTTGTTCATCCGCACGGAAAAGACCGTCGCGGTTGTCGATCATCACGAAATCGTTGCCCGTGCCCTGGTATTTGTAAAAGTTCAGCTCCATATTGTGTCAGGAATCGTTAAAGAATGTTAAGAGGGGTGTTATTAGGTAATAAGCTGTTATTAAATGCGTTAAAAAAACATATAGTTTCGGTGACCCGAATGTCAGGCATAGTATTTGTAAATGCCATGACGCTACGAATTTAAAGATATTATAACAACTTTAAAACTATTTTGTCATGAAAACAAAGAGAATAGCAGGAACACTTCTGACAGGGTTCATAGGAGGGATAGCAGGTATCCTTGGAATATATTTCGTGATGCACGGATGGTCGGACAACAGGTTTGATTTCCCGGGCAACAACGACAGCATACAGCAGGCACAGCAGGTACGTTATGTCAATCTGCCGGAGGCGCCGGCGCTGACCTCGGCGGTGGAGTCGCAGTTCAATACCGCTGCCGAGCACGGCGTGAAAGCGGTGGTGCATGTCAAGACCGAGACGGAGGTGGAGACGTATGCTGCCAATCCGTTTTATTATTTCTTTTTCGGCGACCGTGGCATGCCTCCCAAGCAGGCAGTGCTGGGTTTCGGCTCGGGGGTGATCCTCTCGCCCGACGGTTACATCGTCACCAACTACCATGTCATTGAGCAGGCGCACCGGATACAGGTGACGCTGGATGACAAGCGCACCTTCAAGGCGGAGCTGGTGGGGGTCGACCCGGCCACCGACCTGGCCCTGCTGAAGATCAAAGCCGATGATCTTCCTTACCTGAAGTTCGGGGATGTCGACCAGGTGCGGCTGGGCGACTGGGTGCTGGCCATCGGTAACCCCTTCAACCTGACCTCT
This sequence comes from uncultured Rikenellaceae bacterium, assembly GCA_964649775.1. GTDB lineage: Bacteria > Bacteroidota > Bacteroidia > Bacteroidales > VadinHA17 > DRPN01. The sequence continues at coordinate 4,799 of CAZYQV010000157.1, read as the reverse complement.
ACGGTCACCGCCGGGATCATCAGCGCCAAAGGACGTAACCTGGGACTGCTGGGCGACCGCAACTACCGCATCGAGTCGTACCTCCAGACCGACGCAGCCCTCAACCCCGGCAACAGCGGCGGAGCACTGGTCAACCTGAAAGGGGAGCTGATAGGCATCAACTCGGCCATTATCTCGCCGACGAGGGGATATACGGGCTACTCGTTCGCGATCCCTTCCGACATTGTGAAAAAAGTGGTGGAAGACCTTGAGAAATACGGTCAGGTGCAGCGTGCCTACCTGGGTGTGCAGGTGCTGGACATCAATGCCGAGGTGGCCAAAGAAAAACATCTCGACAAGATCGAAGGGATCTACGTTGACGGACTGGTTCCCGGAGGAGCTGCCGAGGCTGCCGGCATCAAAAAAGGAGATGTCCTCCTGGCTCTTAACGGCAAGAAAGTCAACTCGTTGGCTGAGCTGCACGAGGAGCTGAGCCTCTACCGTCCCAAAGACAAAGTAAATATTTTGGTAAAAAGAGGGGGCAAAACGAAACAAATACTCGTTACTTTACGTAACCTTCAAGGTAGTACTGAACTGATCAAGGCCACCGGCTATATTGACGGTGCCCGGTTTGAGCCGCTCACCAGAAGAGAACAGCAGCATCTGAAAATCGACTTCGGCGTGAGAGTGGTCGACATCAAGCCGGGGAAATTTATGGATATCGGCATTCGAAAAGGTTACATAATCCTTAGTGTGAACGGAAAAGAGGTGCGTACTCCCGAAGATGTGGCACGTATCCTGGCAGGTGGTGCCGAAAGGATCAAAGCCATCGAGGGAATACAGACGGATGGAACCTATTTCAGTTATGAGTTCAGAGGCTGAGACGAAAAAAAACAGAGACACAGCTTCGGTGGGGATTTTGTCCCCGCCGGAGTTCTTATTTTACAAAGAGTTGCGTTTTAAAATATAAAGGCGTAATTTTGTAACAAATCTTTAGGGGTAATTATGAGACAACTTAAGATCACCAAGTCGATCACCAACAGGGAAAGTGCTTCACTGGATAAGTACCTGCAGGAGATTGGGAAAGAGGAGCTTATCAGTGTAGAGGAAGAGGTTGAACTGGCACAGCGGATCAAGAAAGGCGATCGTGAAGCCCTCGAAAAACTCACGAGGGCCAACCTGCGTTTTGTCGTTTCTGTGGCAAAACAGTACCAGAACCAGGGGCTGAGCCTGCCCGACCTGATCAACGAGGGCAACCTCGGACTGATCAAGGCGGCGGAGAAGTTCGACGAGACACGCGGCTTTAAGTTTATTTCTTATGCCGTCTGGTGGATCCGTCAGTCGATCCTCCAGGCGCTGGCCGAGCAGTCACGTATCGTCCGTCTGCCGCTCAACCAGGTGGGGTCGTTGAACAAGATCAACAAGGCCTTCTCCAAGTTCGAGCAGGAGTACGAACGTACCCCTACCACCGAGGAGCTGGCCGACGCACTCGACCTGCCCAAGGAGAAGGTGTCCGACACCCTGCGGGTCTCGGGACGCCACGTATCCGTGGACGCTCCTTTCGTGGAGGGCGAGGACAACAGCCTCCTCGACGTGCTGCCCAACAACGACTCTCCCAATGCCGACAAGAACCTGATGAACGAGTCACTGACACGCGAGATCGAAAGAGCCCTCGCCACCCTCACCGAACGTGAGAAAGACATCATCAAGCTTTTCTTCGGCATAGGGGTGCAGGAGATGACCCTCGAGGAGATAGGCGAGAAGTTCGGCCTCACACGGGAACGTGTGCGCCAGATCAAGGAGAAGGCGATCCGCCGGCTGCGCCATACCTCACGCAGCAAGCTCCTGAAATCCTATCTGGGATAACATACATACGGAAAACAAATGAACTGAACCCCTGCCGGAAACGGTGGGGGTTTTTTTAAGCTCGAAGCTCGAAGCTCGAAGCTCGAAGGCCTTCCGCACCCCGAGTGGGCTGAGCGGAGCGAAGGCTGTATCGAGGGGCGCGGAAAAGAGGCGATGAGGCGATGAGGTGATTAAGCGATAAAGCGATGAGGCGATGAGGCGATAAGGCGAGAAAGATGCGGGTCAGTTTGATGGGGTTGTCTTCATTCGGGAGATAAGCCTGCCTGCCGGCGGTCTAATCCGCTATCTCCAGGCATCCGTTATCTTCATTCATAAAGGAGCTTATCAACTCATATCTGTTTATAAAAACAGATGCCAAATGGTCTGTTGTTGTATTTCCTGTTCTTAACCAGATGATTTTCGTCGGAAAATCTTTCAGACTGTTCAGATCACAAAAGTCTGAATCAAATGTTACGATGGTATAATTGTTTTTTATGGCAAATTCGAAAATTTCCAGATCTGTTGCATTTTAGAGACCTAACTCTCTCACCTGTTTTGCATCAGGGTAAAGATCTGATATTTTCTTTAGCAGTCTGAATGATATATTCTGATCGAACAAAAGTCTCATGAAGCGTAGAGATGTCTTTGTTCTTTATTGGCAGCAAAGGCCAGACATGCGTTGATCTGTTCTTCACTGAGCTCGGGAAAATCTTTGATGATATCTTCTTTGGTCATTCCGTTTGAAAGCCAGGAAAGAACATCATAAACAGAGATGCGGGTACCTTTGATTACGGGTCTGCCGAATCTTTTTTCCGTATTTAGTTCAATATATTGTCCTGCTTGTACCATAGCCCTTTTTTACAAATTTAATGAAATTTTTCTTGTATCCCCCGAAGATGTTGGAAGAATAATGAAGAATAAACAGGGAGGCAGGCAGGCCACGGCCTGCGGCCTCGCAAAGTCCGGCCAACTCGAAACTCGATACTCAAAACTCAAAACTCAAAACACGCATTATTTCCTTTATCCCCGGAGAAAGCATTCCGGCAACTGGTCTCAGTCGTCTGTGTGCTCTTTTTTACGGATCCAGGCGATCAGCAGATGTACGGGCTCATGGTGTCTTGCGGCCGTTCCCGGGAGCCACTCCAGGATGTTGCGGAAAAGATGATCTTCCACCACCCGCTGCTCCACGATGTGATACCGCTCCAGATCGTCCGGTGTCCAGCCCGACCGGTGTATCTCCCGTTCGTTGCCGGCCCAGGCCTCCTGCGGCATGAAGCCGAGAGGGGTGGAGAGGATGATGTCGCCGGTATGTTCGAAGAGCTTGTCCAGCGCCCTGAAGCCGTCCTCTTTCTCAAAATGTTCGATCACGTCCCCCAGGAGTACCAGGTCGTACCGGCCCAGATCGTCGATGCATCCGAAAAGGTCGTTCCGGATGATGGTGTTGTAGATCGCCTCCTGCAGGGGGGTGATGCAACGTTCGAAAGGCTCGACGGCCGTCAGGTGGATCTTCCACTCCTCCTTGCGGAAACGCTGGAAACTCATCACCTCGAAGGTGTCGCGGATCAGGAACCCCCACTTGCCGTAACCGGCACCTACATCCAGGATGCGGAAGGCGGGCGCCGGAAGGGGTTGGCCCTCGAGGATGCCCGAAAGAGCTTTTTCGGAAAGATCGAGCTTTGAAAAGATGTTTTTGGCAATGTACTCCAGGACCACGGGGATATTCCCCGGCAGACTTGATGACATGACTTACGGTTTTTGGATTGAACAGGTCACAGGGACAGAGGGGCGGCTGAAAGGCACTTTTCCCGGCCGGTCATGCCGTCCCGCTGCCACAGAATGACGGGAACACCGCACAGTGCAGGATGCCCCGTGAGCAGAGCATAACAGGATAAATAGAACAATAAACATAATATTTCCGGAATCAGAAAAATATCTATACGGCTTATTATCAAGAAAAAAAGAATACATAATTTTTGTATTTATGATAAAAAATCATAAATTTATCTGTTTTGAAAATTTTTCCTGTCATGTCAGGAAGCGTCTGCGGTCATCGTTTCATTGACTCTCATCTACCCGCAATCTTTTTGTGCGCTGTTGCTGCAGATCCGCTGCCGGATCCGGATATTATCCCTTCACTGTCGCAATAAAAATCTTTTTCTTCTAAATATCCTTTTATCATGTCCGCAAAAAAAGTGTTGTTTATCAGCTGGCAGGCAGCCATGGGGCATGTGACCCGTGATGTTGCCATTGTCCGGGAGATGGAGCGCCTCGACCCCGGGGTGGAGATCTCCTGGCTGGGAAACCCTTTGTCGGCCCGCATCATCCGGGAGGCCGGAGGAAAGCTGCTGCCCGAATGGGAGCGGGTGGCCGATTACAATCTGGCCGGCCTGGAGGCGGTCAGTGACTTCTCGCTCGACCTGATGAAATATGTCAGTGCGGCGAAAGCTCCCAGAGAACAAAATCTGATCCTGTTGCAGGAGATACTCGGGAAATATGATTTCGACCTGATCATCGGCGATGAGATCTATGAGGTCATCATCGGCATGGCCGAGGACCGTATACGCATTCCCTGTCCCGTCATCATGATTGAGGATTTTATCGGTCACGAGTCGATGGACAAAAGTCTGAAGATAAAACTGGGTATCTATCTCTATTCCCGCAAATGGATCCGCTCGGTGAAGAAGACCGCCGGTCAGGTGACCCATCTCTTCATCGGTGAGCCGGAGGATGTGCCTGAGAAACGCTTCGGCTTCCTGCTGCCCGGACGGAGGGCGTTCGGACGCCGGTATTACCGTTTTGCCGGGCATATTGTGCGTTTCGACCCGTCGGAGTATGCCGACAGGGCGGCGGTCAGGAAAAAACTGGGTTACGGCGACGAGCCCCTGGTGCTCTGTGCCACCGGCGGCACCGGCGTGGGACGCGAGTTGCTGGAATTGTGCGGCAGGGCGTATCCCATGGTGAAGGAGCAGATCCCG
>CAZYQV010000156.1:0-4588 GCA_964649775.1 uncultured Rikenellaceae bacterium | reverse complement strand
TTCTCCGTTTTCCTGCCGGTGAAAGTGGATTGATCAACGTTCCTGCGCCCTTTATCTCCGGATAGGATATCTTCATAAAAAAAAGGAACTTACGACCCCGGATTTGTTGGGCGCGCAGGATCATATTGAAAAAATTTAGTTAAATTGGCATCAGGAATAGATGATTTTATTTCCTTTGCATGCCAAAAAACAAAAAAAGAATGAACAAGATCCTGCTGATAGAAGATGACATGGATTTCCGGTGGATGCTTTCAGAGATGCTGAAACGGGAAGGCTATGAGGTGCAGACGGCCGACAATGGTGCCGAAGGGGTGCGTCTTCTTGACGAGGAAGGCTTTGATCTTATCATCACCGATATTATTATGCCAGAGAAGGAGGGTCTGGAGACGATCATGGACATCATGAGCCGCAACCCCGGCAGCAAGGTGATCGCCATCTCCGGCGGGGGCCGTTCGGCAGCAGGCAGTTACCTCAAGACAGCCGAATATTTCGGGGCGGTAAGATCGTTTCAGAAGCCTTTTGACAAGAATGAGTTCCTCGTGGCGGTGCGCGATCTTGTGAGTGCGTAGTCTTTCTCTTTCCTCTTACTCTTTTCCGATCAGTTTCCTGACATACTCACCGATGCTGAGGGCTGCTGTCAGCCCGGGAGATTCTATTCCCACCAGATTGATGAGGCCCGGTGCACCCCGTTCCCCCTCTTCGCGTATCAGGAAATCCTGCGGCGGATCGCCCGGTCTTTGCCGTTTGGGGCGTATGCCTGCCTGGTCGGGTGCCAGGTCGCCGGGCTCGAGGAAAGGCAGGAAAGCTTTCGTCTTCTCGTAGAAGTCGCGCGCATGGGACGCCTCCACCGAATAATCCACCCGCCCGTCTTCCAGAAAGATGGTGTTGGGACCCAGTTTCTGGCGGCCCGTCATGTCGGGGGTGGTGTGGATGCCCAGGCCGGTGGTGTTAAGCTCGGGCACAGGATAGATCAGGCGGTTGATGAGCTTGTGTTTGCCGTTGAGGAGGGCGAAGTACTCTCCTTTCCAGAACCATGTGCGGTATTCCTCTCCTTCGATGCCGGCCATGCGGGCGATCTCTTCGGCAAAAAGTCCGGCGGCGTTGACCAGCCGCCGTGTGGAGAAGTCGAACATGCCGCCGTCGGCGTCGAGGATGCCGATGCGGTAGCCGCCGCCGGCCAGGGGAGAGATGCTCTTCACCTCACAGCCGTAAGCAAACTCTGTCCCCTGCAGCACCGCCTCGTTCTCGAGCGACTGCATGAGGGCATGCACGTCGACGATGCCGGTGGAGGGGAAGAAAGCTGCCCACGCCACCCGTATGTGGGGCTCCAGGACGGCAGCCTCGTGGGGGTCCAGCAGCCGCCCGTCGTTCACGCCGTTGGCACGGGCCGTGGCCAGGAGATCCTCCAGGATGCTTTTCTCCTCCTCTCTCGTGGCGACGATCAGCTTGCCGCAACGACGGTGGGGGATCTCCCTGTCACGGCAATAGTCGTACAGCCTGTCACGCCCCTCGCGGCAGAGCACGGCTTTCAGACTGCCGGGACGGTAATAGATGCCCGAATGGATCACCTCGCTGTTGCGGCTGCTCGTCTCCATGCCGAACTTCTCGTGTTTTTCAACGACAAATACCGAAGGGAAATGCCGGGAGAGCTCCGCCGCTGTCGCCAGCCCTATCACGCCGGCACCGATGATCGTGATTTCTGCATCCATAAAGATCCGTTTTTGAGATACGCAAAATACATTTTTTCCCCGTATCGTGAAATACCGTTCGTCAGACCGGGAAAAAGACTGCTTTTTCCGGCTCTTACCGGAAAGTGAGGTCGGTAGCGGAGGATGGTATATTTGTTGCAGGGCAAAAAGAAATAAAAATAATGAGAGGGAGTTTGTATTTTTGTGATGAACCGATGAAAAGAAAAGATTGATGGGAAAGATGTTTTTGGCGGGTGTGGTGGTTGCTGTGATGCTGTTCCTGCCGTCATGTATTGATAAGGATGCCGGAGATATAGACCCGTCGCTGGTGTATGACGCCGAGTTCTCCCTGCCGCTGGGTGACAGCCTGCTGCAGGCTTCTCAGTTTGTCGACACCACCGCCCTGGTGCCGCTGCCCGACACCGTCGACAGGGATACGGTGCAGTGGTTCCTCTACGACGGGGTCTTCTACTACTCTCCCGGGGTGCTGACCTACCGCAGCGAGACACCCCTGTCGTTCTCCGACTTCATCACCGACACCAGCGAGATCGTCTCGCTCACCTTCCGCATCAATGCCGTGAACCGTGTGCCTGCACGGATGAGGCTGCAGCTTTATTTTGCCGATGCCGGCAGGCAGGTGCTTGACTCCCTCTTTTCTGACGGGCCCCTGCAGCTGGAGGCTGCCGCCGTCGACGGGAGGGGTGAGGTGACCGCCCCCGCAGAGCTGTGGAAGAAAGATGTGGTCTTTTTACCGTCACAGATAGCCCTGCTGGAACAGATGGAGTATGCCCTGCAGGAGTACACCCTTGTCCTGCCGGTGCCGGCGGATGATTCCATCCCTCTCTTTTCTGATCAGGAGGTATGGTTGCAGATGGGTGTGCGTGTGGGGGTAAAGATCGTGCTGCAATGAGGGGCATGCGGCGCATGGCTGTGGTGGTGGGCGTCGTGCTGTTGCCCCTGCTGGCGAAGGCCCAGCATAACCCCTCTATGTTCCTGCTCTACCAGGTGCCGCAGAGCAACCTGCTCAACCCCGCCATCCCCCTGGAGTGTCCCTGGTATGTGGGGCTGCCGGTGCTCTCGTCGGTGCATGTCGATGTGGCCAACAGCCTGACCACCTACAACCAGCTCTTCCGCAAACATGCCGGTACCTCCCGCACCATTGAGCTGGAACATGCCGTGGCCGCGATGCACAGGCGTGATTATTTCGGTGGGGAGACCCACATACAACTGCTGGCGTTGGGACACCGGTGGGGGGAGAACAGTATCACCTTCACCCTCACCGAGAAAGACAACCTGCCCCTTACCCTGCCCGGCCGGGGTGTGCAGCTTCTCTGGAACGGCAACACCCCCTACGAGGGGAAAAAAGCAGGACTGGAGGGCACGGGTGCCTTCCTGAGCCATTACCGCGAGTATGCCGTGGGATGGTCGCACCATACCGCCGGAGGCCTTCATTTCGGTCTGCGGGGCAAGCTCCTCTTCGGCAAGCTGAACCTCTCCACGGCGGCCAACCATCTGAATGTGACCACCGACGACCGCACCTACGACCTTGCTTTTCGCGGCGACTTCAGGCTCAACAGTTCCCTGCCCGTTATCGTCATCACCAACCCCGACGGCACCCTCAACGATATCATTCTCGACGAGAGCGTCACCCCCCTGCAGATGATCTTCAACGGCCGCAACCCGGGGCTGGCTGTGGATGCCGGCATCATTGTGCCTTACGGGGAGCGCTGGACGCTCTCCGCCTCCGTCCTTGACCTGGGATTCATCCGCTGGCGGTCGTACCTGAACAACATGCAGGGGAAAGGCTCCTTCGTGTACAGGGGGCTGGAGGAGATCCCCCAGGACGGTGAAGGGTATTTTGACGACCTCCTCAACGATCTGACGGAGTCGATGAACATTGAGTATGTGCAGGAGGCGTATACCACCTTCCTGCCGCCGCGGGTGCTGGCCGGCGCCGACTATCGCGTGAACAGCGTCCTCTCGGGAGGGCTGACGGCGGAGGCCCTTTTCCTGCGGACAAAAATGGTGAGCTCCTTCACTTTCTCGGGCCAGTACCGGCCGGCCAATGCCTTCACCCTGTTGCTCTCTTACACGCTGCAGTACCACAGCTTTGACAACCTGGGGGCAGGGCTGGTCTTCGGCCGCGACCCCGTGCAGTTCTACATCGTCACCACCAACATCCCCGGCATGATCCGTCCCCTCGACACACGCAGTGTGAACCTGCGTTTCGGACTGAACATCCTCCTGGGATGCCGACAGAAACAGGACGAGAGCGGGAGCAAGGGGACCGGCAGCGCCGTGGTGAAAGCCCGCGAGGCCAACGCCGGCACCGCACCGGGGCGCTTCCGCCCCACCAGCCACTGCTACTCAGGCATGCCGGAGAAAGAGAAAGCGTACAAGAAGAATATCCGGAAGAAGAGAAAGACGAAAAGGAGATGAAGAGAGAGAGTTGAAGAGTTGAAAGGTTGAAAAGTTAATGAGACTATGATTGCACGAGCCGGAGGCGAAGTGGAATCATAAAGTCGAATTAATCCCGGCTTGCCGGGGGTGAAAAGTTGAAAGGGCTATAACCTCAAACGTGGCGCAGCCACACCAAACCTCGAACGCCTGCGCAGCAGGCACCAAACATCCCTGCCTGCCTCCCTGACGGGAGGTAAACCGGCAGGTAGGATGCGAGCTTAACTCGAAACTCGATACTCAAAACTATGAACTTTGAACATTTTGGGTATTGGATATTGTGTTTTGGAATTTATTTGTGATTTGGAATTTGAGTATTGGGATTTGTCGAAGGGACGCGGAAAGGAAGCGATGAAGCGATGAAGCGATGATGCGATGAAGCGATAAGGCGATGATGCGATGATGCGATGATGCGAAAAAGACGCGTGCCAATTTAATGGGAT
>CAZYQV010000155.1:0-3659 GCA_964649775.1 uncultured Rikenellaceae bacterium | reverse complement strand
ACATCTCCGATGCAGCTTTCACCGGCGGGTCGCTGCACGAACTGCTCATCACCATCAACCTGGAGCTCACCCGCCTGATCAAAAGCAAGAACCTCCTGATAGGCCTGGTGAACGAAAAAACCGGCATGCTCACCCTCCCCTATATGAGGGATGAGAAAAAGGTGATCCGTTCTTTCCCGCTGAAACTGACCATCTCCCGGCTGGTGATCGAGAACGACGAGCCCCTTTTCCTGAAAAAGCCGGAGCTGGAAAGGCTCACCCGTGAGGGCAGGATCAACACCGCCAGGTCCCTGCCGGAGGTATGGCTGGGCGTCCCCCTGCATGACAACAACCACACCTTCGGGATCCTCGCATTGCAGGACTACCACAACCCCGATGCTTTTACGGAAGAAGATTTCAAGTTGCTCACCTATGTGGGAAACCAGATCTCGATGAGCCTCTCCCGAAAACAGACCGAGGAGGAGGTCCGGCGCCTTAAACTTGGATTCGAACAGAGTCCTATCTCTGTGGTGATCACCGACTCCGATGGATACATCCAATATGTCAATCCATTTTTTGAGAACCTGACCGGCTACAGTTTCAGTGAAGTGAAAGGAAAGAACCCGAGGATCCTCAAATCCGGGAAGACCCCCCTCGAAACCTACAAAGAACTTTGGGCGACGGTGACAAAGAAAAAGGTCTGGACAGGCGAGTTTCTGAACAAAAAAAAGAACGATGAACTGTACTGGGAGTCGGCCGTGATCAGCCCCGTCTTCGACGGCTACGGGAACCTAATAAACTATATTGCTCTTAAGGAAGATATCACGCTCAGGAAAAAGTATGAAAAAGGGCTGAAAGAGGCTCTGGTGCGGGCGGAAGAGTCGGACAAGCTAAAGACTGCTTTCCTGGCAACCATCTCCCACGAGCTGAGGACGCCCCTGAATGCCATCATCGGCTTTTCCGAGATGCTCATGGAACAACATGTCGACACAATGACCGGCAGGTTCTCCGAGAATATCTTCCACAGCGGCAAGGAGCTGCTAAAGATCATCGAAGACATCCTCAATCTCTCCCTCATTGAGAGCAAAACGCTCAGATTCTCTTATGAAGATCTGCCCCTTATCCTCCTGGAGAACCTTGTAGAGGATGAGTTCATTCAGAAGAACCGCAAATATAAAAAGCCTGATCTTTTCTGGTCGGTAGAGATGGATTAAACACTGAGACAGATGTCCCTGCACACCGACCGCAAGTATTTGGTATATGTCATCTCGCTCATCATCGACAATGCTCTGAAGTTCACGGACAGGGGAAATGTCAGAATAAAGATAGAGGGTCACGGCACCGACCTGCTCATTCACGTACAGGATACCGGCCCCGGCATTGAGGCCCGGCACCGGGAGGTCATCTTCAGCAAGTTCCGTCAGTTGGAAGATCCCTTCACACGCCGTTTCGGCGGTACGGGTATCGGCCTCACCATTGCCGGAGAGGTTGTCAGGCTCATGGGCGGCACCATAGAGGTGGAATCGGAACCCGGCAAAGGATCCCGTTTCACCATCCGCGTGCCGGGACTGGAAAAAAGCGGGACAACAACCGGAGAGATCCCTCAGCCGGACGCGCAACAGATGCTGCAGGACAAACAGGTGCTCGTCGTCGAGGACGAAGAGCTTAACTTCCTCCTGCTGAAAGAGCTGCTGAAGAGCCGCGGGGCAGAGCTCCTCTGGGCGCGCAACGGCAGGGAAGCCCTGGAGCTGACCGAGAGACATTCCTCCGTCTTCCTGGTACTTATGGACATTCGCATGCCGGTAATGAACGGTCTGGAGGCCACACGTGTGCTCAAGACCAAAAACCCGGCCCTGCCGGTCATCGCCCTCACGGCATACAACATGCAGGAAGACAAAGAGAAAGCTTATGAGGCGGGATGTGATGCTTTCCTCACCAAACCGGTGAACAAAGAGACTCTTTTCACCACCATCAGGAAAGTGGTTTCAGCAGGATAAGGTCAGAAAACATCCAGTATTTTGAACTTCTGACCATTGAACTCATACGTATCTCCTTTCTTCAGGCCTCTCATCTGCTCGAACAGAGGCACCTTGGGAGAGATGGCATACCATGTCTCCCCGCAACACTCGAAACGGCCCAGGCCAATGGAGACGAAGAGTCTTTGCTTGTCGGTGATCACCGCGGACCCCACGTCTATATAGTCCCTGCTTTTCACTGCCGCCAGCTTTTCGAGCACCTGTTTTTCCTGAAGCGCTTTCTCATACTGGGCTGCCAGCAGGTCCCTTTTGCTGAGGAGCTGTATGCGGTAGGGATCATACAGATCCCGCGTCTGATCATCTTCGTTGGCGCTCTCCTGCACCTCCTCCACGGCGTTACGGGCTGTTTTCACCACCTGTTCCTGCTTTTCCAGACAGAGCCGTATGATCTCTTTTTTTATCTGTTCCTTGTCCATAGCCATCAGGTATAAAAATTAAATAGCCGCCTTCGTTCATGAAAAATTACGAAGATAGATCCGATTTGTATACTTTTGTTCTGTGAGATATGTGATCCTTACTGCTATAAAGTTAAAAAAAATAGATAAAATCAAATAATTATATCTGAATTTTTATGCCCGGTCATTACACGAAACATCCGAGGGGGTTTGCGAGCGACAACAATGCACCTGTCCACCCGCATATTCTGGAGGCCCTCCGGCAGGTCAACGAAGGTCATGCCACCGGCTATGGTGATGATCCCTGGACGGCGGAGGCGACAAGCCGTATAGCCTCTCTTTTCGGCGGGGATGCCGGCGTCTATTTGGTCTTCACCGGCACCGGCGCCAACGTCCTGTCGATAGCTGCCGCCACTGAGCCGTGGCAGTCGGTGCTGTGTGCAGAGACCGCCCATCTCCACGAAGATGAATGCGGGGCTCCCGAACGCTTCACGGGGAGCAAGATCATCCCCCTACCCCACGACCACGGGAAGATCACGCCGGAGATCATCGACAAAGAGCTTGTCGGCTTCGGCTTTGAGCATCATTCCCAACCGCGCGTGATCTCCATCAGCCAGACGACCGAACGGGGGACGGTCTACACCCCTGCCGAGATCAGGGCCCTGGCTGAGCTGGCCCACAGCCACGGCATGGTCCTGCACGTCGACGGTGCACGCATCGCCAACGCCGCCGCCGCCCTGGATATCTCCCTGCAGGAGATGATCACCGCCACCGGCGTCGATATCCTCTCCTTCGGCGGCACCAAGAACGGCATGATGTACGGCGAGGCCGTCGTCATCCTCAACAAGGAGCTGGAGAAAGATTTCCGTTTCATCCGGAAACAGGGGATGCAGCTGGCCTCGAAGATGCGGTATGTAGCAGCACAGTTCCTGGCTTACCTGAAAGACAACCTATGGCTGGAGAACGCCCGCCATGCCAACAGCATGGCAGCTGCCCTGGCACAGGGAGCCTCCGCCGTGCCGGGTGTCTCCCTCCTCCATCCCGCCGAGGCAAACGGTGTCTTCGCCACCCTCTCACGACAGCATATACCTGCCCTTCAAAAGGAATATTTTTTCTATCTCTTCGACGAGAAAATCCCGGCGGTCAGATGGATGACCTCATGGGATACCACGACCACAGACGTGGAAGGATTTTTAGAGACATTGCGGAAAGTACTGGCATAATCCCCTCCCCCGCCAACAAAAAAATC
>CAZYQV010000154.1:0-5224 GCA_964649775.1 uncultured Rikenellaceae bacterium | reverse complement strand
AATCACGAAAAAAGCCGTAAGTTTTTTCATAGACAAAAATTTTAGGTTTATAAAATAAGTTAACATAAGGTCATACAAAGTAAAGCATTTTTTTTCAAAAAATGCAAATTTAATCCCTTGAAAAGTACACCAGATAAGGTTTTCAGAAGATTATTCTTTTTTTGCAAAAATATGCCATCCCTCCACACCTGAATTACACAAATCACTGTCTCCCTGCCCGTTACGGGGCAAGGCCCTTTCCCGGGGCTTCCCGGCAATCATACTGTTCTCCCCAAATACCTGGCAATAAAAGAAAAATGATAAAATATTTCTTTTCCCCGGGAAGAAAAAAAGGGAGATAAAACCTCCCTTTTCAGAAATATTTCCAGTCCCAAAAGTAGTTATGGGTAGATACGCACCTCATAACTGCCCGGCGTGTTGATCCTGAATTTCAACTCACAGTTGATAACAGCCGAATAGAAATCATTCGGCACGCTGAACAGCAGTTTGGCAGTAAAAGGGAAGGTCACATGATCAAATCCGGTGAAGTCACGGTAGGACATCACTTCTCCGGAATCGCCGATGATCGACAGGTCGCTCACTTTGATCTCGCCGCCATTGCGGTAGAACTTAAGCCTTATGGCATTTCCGTCCCCCAGGCGGTTGAAAGTGATCCTGCCGATATTGTTTTTAAAGAGGATGGTATAGCCCGCTTTCTTCAGGTTCTCCTCTATGTATTTATCCTTTTGCCATCTTCCGGTAATGGTAGAATCCCTGCCGTTGACCTTGAAGGTATAAGAACCGTGACCGTGTCTCATTCCTTTTCTGAAAGAACCTTTGTATACCTCACCGGTCGACCAGGTATACACACCTTCCCCGTCGGGCAGGCCTTTGCGGAAATGCCCAACATAATGATCCACCCCGAATGCTTCGCCCCGGCCGTTGGCCAGGCCGTTCTTACAGTCGCCTTTGTACTCGACCGAGATAGAAGACATCAGCACCCGGCATTTCTCTTGTCCTGTTACGCTGGCGGACCAGACAAGAAGGACCCCCAGGATGATAAATATCTTTTTCATGGTGTTTTTTATCAAATGTACAAAAAACCAAAACAAAAAACCATCCCGAAGGATGGTTTTTTGCTAAGTTCTGCAGGCGGTTATTTTGTATATTCGACCTCCTGTTTGTCGACATCTGCGTCGGTAGGTATGGGGTTCTTGCGTGTATGCCACCATACCTGGCTCTTGGTACCGTCGGTACTGAAGATCCCGTCGTTGGACGACTCGATGTTCTGCCGCTGCTTGGCCTCTTCGAGGTTGGCGCTGTTGTATACCTCCTCGTTGAGGGAGTAAGGCAGACGTATCGGGAGACCGAGGTTGGGATAGAAGGTAGCCTCGAGCTGATATTCGAAGATCCTCTCGGGGAAACCGGTCCTTCTCACAAGGTTATAGGCCTGAACGCCCTGGCCATACATGGCTGCCCAGCGCTGTTCAATGATCCTCTTGTATTTATGAGCATCATCGGCAGCAGCATCCCATGCCACGCTTGTCTGTGCCATATAAGCACCGATGGTAGCGGCATCCGTAATACCCCAGCGCTGCATGGCAGCACCGATAGCCTGTTCATAAGCCTGCTTGGCGATGGCATCATTGCCGGTACGCAGGAAGTATTCGGCAGCAATAAAACCCAGTTCGTCGGCTGTCAGCACATAGAGCGGAGCATGTTCGTCATAGGCCACCGGCTCACCCAGGAGCGAGATCAGCGGGAAAGGAGCAGCTGTCTCTTCGCTGCCGTTCTGCCATCCCAGATATTTGGGCCATGCGGAAGTATCGCTGGCGGTAGTGGTCTGGGCATAGATACCGATCCTCGGGTCGTTCCTGTCGAGGAGCCAGTTCACCATCGTCTGACTGACAGCCTGGTCGGTACGGCTGTACAACGTGTTGAAAATGGGATTACGGTAAGGTGTCCCAGGATAGGTGAGCTTGACGTTATCATCATTGCTCTCAAAAATAGGATATTTGGCAGAATTGGTGAAGATAGCGCCCATTTTGGCATCGGCATCGGCTAAGGCTGCCGGACCGGGGCTGGTGGTAACCGTCCCGCCGCTGACCATGGTATAGGTATAACTCCACGGTGTGCCGGCCACACGGTTCAGCAGACGAAGATGGAGCACGTTGCCGAATTTTTTCCATTTGAGCGGATCTCCTCCAAAGAAGAGGTCTGCCGTACCGAAACTGACAACCTGGGAGAGGTCGAGCAGGTCGTTGGCTTCTTCCAGCTCATTGAAGAAATCCTGGTAGATGCTTTCCTGCGTATCATACTTGGGCTGGGTGACGCCGTCTTTATTCAGGCCCTGCAAGGCTTCAGAATAAGGGATGTCCCCGAAGAGGTCGGTGAGATAGGAGAAGATCCACACCCGCATGATCTTGGCCGCTGCCAGCAGGGTAGTATTCTCAGGAACATTTACACCTGCTTCAATATCAGCCTTGGTTTTGTTAATGACGATCTGCAGGTCCATCAGAGTACCGGTATAAGGACCTTCCATAAAACCGGTCATATTCCGCATCTGATAGCGGTCTTCGTCGATATACTGCACCTTGGTCCATTGCTGTGACCAGCAGCCCAGATAGGTATGCTGGATCCATCCACCCAGCTCATTCCCTACCGAATTGATTATCACATGTGTAAAAATGTTTTTGGCAGGAACATCGGTAGGCGAATTAGGGTTCGTGTTTATCTCCTCGTAGTTTTTTGTACAGGATCCCAAAACCAGGATCAATACAAACACGAGGAAAACCTTATTGTATTTTGCTAAATATTTCATTTTCCATTCAGTTTTTAAGTTCCCATATTAATTAAAATGTGAATTTCAGGTTAAACCCAACATTCCTTGTCGATGGCAGGGGGTTACTGTTGACACCCTGTGTATTACCGGCGCTGAATGCGTTCTCGGGATCAACATCCGGAATATTGCTGTGGATAAGCCACAGGTTCCTGCCCACCAATGAAACATTTATACTGGACAGCCATGAGGCGATGTCTCTGAAGGTATAGCCTACAACCACTTCACGCAGTTTGACGAAACTGGCATCGTAAATGGAGAGGCCCGGTTTTCCCCAGTAGTGATGGTAGAAGCTTTCGGCACCCACATAGGTCTGGTTTTCAACCGGACTTGATACTTCATTGCCACTCTCATCGGTGAACACCACTTTACCCTCGGTATCCAGATGTCCGTAAACGGCATCCTGCACGATCACACCTCCTCCTTCGTCAACGGGTTCACGCACATTCTTGCCGTTGGGGTTGATCCAGGAGGTACCCTGCAGCACACCGGCATAATGACCGAACCAGTCGGTGACGGAGAACTGCTGACCTCCTTTGCGGAAGTCGATCATAAAGCTGAAGTTCAGGTTCCCGTAACGGAACATGTTGTTCACTCCTCCAAAATAGTCGGGCATCACGTTCCCTGCAAGGGTACGCACGGGGGTCTTGATATACTGGCCCGAAGTGGTAACAACAGGACGTCCGGTGTATTCGATATAGTCGAGCGTACCGTCTTCATGGTTGTGAATGGTGGCATTCTCGCGAACAACATCATACGCCATGATCTGGCCGTAAGGTTCACCCAGACGGGCTTTGGCGTAAGTACCCCAGGAGAGGTAGAAGAGGGTGATATCGGTCATGTCACCATAAAGTTCAACCACCTTGTTGCGGTTCCGCGACCAGTTCACCGAGATATCCCATGAGAATTTGGAGCCTTTCACCGGCGTGCCCCAGGCAGTCACTTCCCACCCGGTGTTCTGCAGGTTACCGGCATTGATCCGCTGGGTGCTGAAACCCGTCATCCTCGAGATATCGATGCTCATGATCTGGTTGATGGTGTTTTCTTTATAATAGGTAAGGTCGAAGCCTAACCTGTTGTTGAGGAACTTGGCTTCACCACCGAACTCAAGAGATTTTTTCCGCTGGGGTTTCAGATCGAGCGGTGGCATGGTATTGGTATAGGTGAGGGAGGGGTTGCCCCGGAAGGGCTGTCCTGCCGAATAGGTACCCTGCAACTGGTAAGCACCTGCTGTACCACCGACCTCTGCATAACTGGCTCTCAGTTTCAAATAGGAGAGCGCTTTGGAATGCATGCCCAGTGCCTCGGTCACCACAAATCCCAACGATGCCGAAGGATAGAAATAGGAATTGTTTTCGGTGGGAAGGGTGGACGACCAGTCGTTCCGTCCGGTCAGATCCAGGAAGAGGAAGTTCTTGAATCCCAGGTTCACAGCCCCGAACACACTCTGCAGCTCTGTCTCATACCTTGAGAGGCCTGTGGTAGCGGGAGCTGCCGAGTTACTGACCGAATAAAGATCGGGAACGATCAGGTCAGGCACATTGGTCGAATGGGAGAGGAAGTTGTAATGGTTGAACTCACCCCCTACAAAAGCCACTACGCTGAAGTCACCGAATTCTTTGTTAAAGTTCAAAGTACCACGGGCATCGAACTGGTTGCGGGTGGCCAGGTTGGAACTGAATCCGCCCAGGGGGTCACCTACCCAGCCCATGGGGGTACGCACCTCGCGTGCTTCACTGTAGTAGTCTTCACCGAGGATCCCTTCGAAACTCAGCCAGGGGGTGAAGTCCCAGTTCAGGTTGATATGTCCCATGATACGGTCCCTGTTACGGGAAGCCGTGGCCTTATGCAGGACAAAATAGGGGTTGTTGTGATAGCTGTGGTTCCAGTTGAAAGGCAGGCCGGTGACCGGGTCGGTCTCTTGCCAGCGTTCTTTCAGCACCTTGGTATCCACCTGACGACCGAACCACTGGCTCAGACTCTGGAGGATGTTGCGACCGCTGTAACCACCACCGGGGATGTTATCACTTTTGTTATTGACATAGGTAACATTACCGCTGACCCGGATCTTGTCGGTAACGTTCAGTCCTGCGTTCAGGTTGACCGTGTTTTTTGTCAGGTCGGTATTGGGCTCTATCCCCGACACCTTCTGGTTGGCAATAGAGAGACGGAAATCGGCTTTTTCATTGGCTCCCTGCAGTGTCAGGGTATTGCTCCAGTTCTGTCCCGTCACGAAAACGTCTCTCACATTGTTGGGATGAGATACCCAGGGGGTGGGAGTACGCACTCCCGTAACAGGATCGTAGGGGCTGTCGAACTGGGGGATCATCAGACCTGCATCCAGTTTGGGGCCCCAGCTTTCGTCGACACCGTCGTTCACGCCGCCGTACATCCCGTCGACATATT
>CAZYQV010000153.1:0-6312 GCA_964649775.1 uncultured Rikenellaceae bacterium | reverse complement strand
AGGGGATCGCATCAATAAGGGTTTTGTAATCGATGTTCTTGCCTGCGATGATCGACAGCACCCTGTCGCGGTTGGAGAAATACCGGATATAATCCTGGTCGGTCAGGTCCTGGTAGATGCCATTGGCCACAAATATATCTTTCCTGCCGTCATTGTCGAGGTCCATGATCAGAGCCCCCCAGCTCCAGTCGGTGGCATAGACGCCCGCCAGACGGCCTATCTCACTGAACGTGCCGTCACAATTGTTCAGATGGAGCATGTTTCTCGTGAACTGATGGAAGTAACCGTTCTCCTCATTCGACTTGTAGTTCTCCCAGTTGTCAAAGGTTGTCTTGGTCTTGAGACGTGCATCGTTTTTCGGGATCATATCCGTGACAAAGATCTCCGGATAGTGATCATTGTTGATGTCGGCCATGTCGGCCCCCATCGAGGCTGCCGAGATACACCTCATCATGTTCACCAGGTTCTCTTTAAAGGTGCCGTCATGGTTGTTCAGATAAAGATAATCCCGCTCGAAGAAATCATTGGAAACATAGATATCCATCCATCCGTCCTGGTCGATATCCCCTACGGTGACCCCCAGGCCGAAACCGATGATGCTGCCCAGGATCCCGGCCTCCTCGCTCACGTCGGTAAAATGTCCGCCGTCGTTCCGGAAAAGCTTGTCCCCTCCTATGGAATCGCGGGTATACCGCAGGTTCTTCTTCAGGTTGAAGCTGCCGATGGCCTTGAAAGAGTTGTTCAGGAGGTAGAGATCCAGGTCGCCGTCTTTGTCGTAATCAAAAAAGGCACCGTGCGTAGAATAGCCGTCATCGTTGATGCCGTATTCGGCGGCCCGCTCTGTGAAGGTCAGGTCACCGTTGTTGATAAAGAGCTCGTTGTGCCGCTCATCACTCTCCACATTCCCGGAGTTACACACATAGATATCCATCCATCCGTCGCCGTTGACATCCGCTATGCTGGCGCCCGTAGACCATTGTCCCCGGCCTGTCACGCCGGCCTTCACGGAGATATCCTCAAAAACAAAATCCCCTTTGTTCAGGTAAAGCACATTGGGGCCCATATTGGCCGTGAGGAAGATATCCAGCAGACCGTCATTGTTGACATCCCCAAGGGCAACCCCTCCTCCGTTGTAAAAATTGCGATAGGTATATATATTGAATTTCTGTTCCAGCTGTTTTTCGTAATCAAGATGATTGACAAAACCTGCATGCGTCCTTTCCGCCGGCATCAGCGTGAAAAGCGGAGGTTCTTCCGTCACTGTCCCTTTCCTGCCGCACGAGAACATCACCGCCAGGAAGAGGAGGAGAAAAAAACGCAAAAGACCTGCTGTCATCTGTCTATGTACCACCTGATCACTTATTATTTTCATTCCCTGCATCACCAAGATCCCCGGTGCCGGGCAGGAAGGAACCGGAAGATTTTTTTACCGACATATCCGTAAAAACAGCCCATACATACAGCTCATTCTCTTTGAAGATGGTGATCCTTCTGTTCCCGTCGATCTTCACATAAGCCGGCCCGTGATCGGGATGGACCACTTTGATGAACCCCTTGCCGTATTTTTTCTCAAACCAGTGCAATACATCTTTCAACAGATTATCCGAAGAGAGTTCTTTGTTCCAGGGTGTCCACCCGTCGTAAGAGATGCGTACCGGCATTTCATAGATCTTGTCTTCAAAGAACTGGGGATAGTACAACATCGTTGCGGGATATTTCAGCTCTTCTTTGATCTTGTACTCCACCGTCTGGTTGTTCGGCCCCTGGCGGATCAATCCCTGCTGGTTCAGTTTCCAGCAATGGAGAAAAAAGTCCTTTGAATGCATCCCCAGGTAAAGACCCTGGAACAGGGAGTCGTGCCGCACCCCGCCCGCCAGCTCCTTTTTAAGACGATGTTCGTAACGGGCCCGCGGCGAACAGGCCGACACAAGAAGGACAGCCACCAGCAGTGTCGTCACACGAAAAGATGTTTTTTTCCTCATTTTTCCGGAATTTTAAAAACAGTCAATGAATCATTGTTTCTCGCGACCATCAGCAGAGGCTCCCCGTGTACATTCACCCACTGCAGGTCCCTGATCTCTCCTTTCACGAAGAACCCCGACCTTCCGGGCAGTACAGGAAGCCATTTTCCGGAGGAGGTACCTTTCAGCAACAGGCCGTAGCCGGCATCATAGATGCCTGTCTCCGGCTTGGCCCGGTACTGATTCCCCCCGAGGAGGATATCCGTCCGGCCATCGCCGTCGTAATCACCGGCAGACAAGGCATAGACGGGAAAGAACTGGGCTTCGGCAGGCAGGTCCCTCATCCTGAAAGAGCGGCCGTCCTCATTCATGAACACAGCACTCTGCATGTGGGAGGCCCGGAGGACGAGCGACTGCCCGAGGATCTCCGGAGAAAAGATATCCTGCACCGTCTCCCTGCGATATGAACTGAACGTCTTGTATTTCCTCGACAGCGAGGGTATCTGAGAGACCATCTCATCCAGCATGGCCACCGGATAGGAAGTATCACCGTTGTAGGTACAGATGATCTGCTCCACGCTGCCGTTGAGGTCGAAATCGTTCACATACATGGTGACGGGTTTCTCCCCGGTAGCCCGGAAACAGGAGTTCAGACCATGATTGCCCGCCACCAGGTCGGTCAGGCCGTCACCGTTGAGGTCGGCGGCAAGGATCCTGTGCCACCAGCCGGCACTGCCGCCCAGCCCGTACTGTTCCGTGCGGTCGGAGAACTTCCCGTCATCATTGACCAGCACCCGCACCGGCATCCAGTCGCCGGCGATCACCATATCGGGATCGTGGTCGCCGTCCACATCGGCCCACACCATATCCGTGATCATGCCTATATGGTACAGGGCGGGCGCCAGCTCACGCGTTCTGTTGCTGAATATGCCCGAGCCGTCGTTCACCAGCAGATAACCATTGACGGGTACACCATAAGAAAAGGGCAGCAGACGGATCCCCACAAAAAGGTCGGTATCCCCGTCAAGGTCAAAATCGGCAGCCGTGACACAGGCGCTGCTCTCATATCTTCCTGCCGGCAGCATCTGCTCCGACCGTCGGAAACGGCCCTGGCCGTCATTGAGATAGAGACGGTCGAGCAAGGCAGATGAGCTCACGGGAAACTCATTGCCCCCGCTCGTAACGTACAGGTCGATATCCCCGTCATTGTCGGCATCAAAGAAGGCACAGTCGGTATCTTCGGAGATCATGTCCCGGGCAAACACCTCCCGGTTGGTCCGTATGAAATGCCCGTCTTTCTGCTGAACAAAAAGGGCTCCCGGAGCGTCCTTCGCCCCGCAGAGATAAACATCGTCAAGATGGTCACCGTTGACATCCCCCACGGCCATGTGGGGTCCTTCATTGGACAACATCCTGAAGAGCAGGCGGTCCCGTTCAAAATCCACAAAGTCATTCTCCCTGTGCAGGAAATCCGGTCCTCCGGCCTTTCCCGCTTTCTTGAAAAGGGTATGCCCTGCTTTTTCAGGTATGCACACCGTAAGAGCCTTCTCTTCCGTCTCACTTATCTGCAGGAGCGTATCCACGGGCAGGCCGTATCTTACCGTACATCTCCCGTCCGGCCAGAGAATATGCAATGAATCTATCCCTGTGGCCTCTCCCACCCCGAAGTGGAGCCGGTTGTCCACAGTCGACTTAAACCCTCTCACAGGCACCTGCTCACGGTAGATCATCTTCCCGTCACAGTAGACGGTCACGGCAGCTCCTACGGCATCCCTGTTCATCCCTTTGCCGGTAAGTTTCAGGATGAGATATCCCGCGCCTGAAAATGTATTTGTCTCATTTCTGTAAATAAAAGGAGGCATGTTGACATTGTTCACCACAAGATCCAGGTCACCGTCATTGTCCAGGTCGCCATAAGCAGCCCCGTTGGAGTGCGAGGGGGTATCCAGCCCCCACAGGGACGAAAGGTTGGTAAAAGTATAGTCGGCATTGTTGTGGAAGGCATAGTTGGGGATCCTCACCGAGGGGATCTTGTCGATCAGGTCCAGGATCGCATCCCCCCGTGTCCGGATCATGGAGCGCATGATGGCCGGGTTGGAAAAATAGTGGAGGTAATCCCTGTCGAGCAGGTCTTTGTATATGCCGTTGGCCACGAAGATGTCGTTCCATCCGTCGTTGTCCAGGTCCATGATCAGGGCTCCCCAGCTCCAGTCGGTCATGCTCACGCCGGCATACCTGCCTATCTCACTGAAAGAACCGTTGTGGTTGTTCAGTTGCAGCACATTCCGCGCAAACTGATGATAAAAACCGCTCTTCAGCTTGATCTGGTAGTTCTCCCACGTGTCAAAGAGGGCCTTTGTCTTGAGACGGGCATTGCCCTCGGGGGTCATCTCGGTAGCGAATATCTCGGGATAACCGTCGTTGTTGATGTCGGCCATGTCGGCACCCATGGCACCCAGGCTGATCTCCCGCAGCTGGTCGGTGAGCACCTCCCGGAAGGTGCCGTCGTGCTGGTTGATATAGAGATAATCCCGTTCAAAGAAATCATTGGAGATATAGATATCCGGCCAGCCATCCCTGTTGACATCTCCCACGCTCACACCCAGCCCGAAACCGATCTTGCTGCCGTAGATGCCGGCCTCTTCACTCACATCGGTGAAATGGCCCCCGTCGTTGCGGTAGAGCTTGTTGCCGCCGAGGGTGTCACGGATGTCCCGGAGGCCTGGCTTCAGATCATACCGGGTGACCGACTGAAAAGAGTTGTTGAGCAGATAAAGGTCCAGGTCGCCGTCGCGGTCATAGTCGAAGAAAGAGGCATGGGTGGAGAGGCCCAGATCGTCGATACCATAGCGGGCCGCCTCCTCGGTAAAAGTAAGGTCCCCGTTGTTGATAAAGAGCTCGTTGTGCCGGTGCTGACGGTCCGGGTCACCCGACTTACAGACATAGATATCCGGCCAGCCGTCACCGTTCACGTCGGCGATGCTCACACCGGTAGACCATACGTCGGGACAGGCTACCCCCGCTTTCTCCGTCACATCCTCAAACACGAAATCCCCCTTGTTGATATAAAGTTTGTTGTCCTCAAGATTGCCACAGAAATAGATGTCCTGCAGCCCGTCCCTGTTGAAATCCCCCAGACCCACACCGGCCCCGTTATAAAAGTTTCTGTAGGTATAAGTGTTGTATTCCCGCGTATATCTCACCCTGTTCACAAACTGTATATGTGTCTTTTCCGCAGATATGCGGGTAAAACGTTTTGCGTGCCGGTCATCCTCGTGTTTTGTTTTGCAGGCCCATAAACCTACTGAAAGAAACAGGATCCATCTCACCACTCGCACACTGACCGCAAGATATTTCATCGGGAAAATAGGTGCAATCGTTTACACTATATCATCACAAAGCTAATCAGAAATCAGGAAAAACCTTTGGCAACAAGAAAAAAAGCAAGCCCGGGCTTGCTTTTTTTCATCTGTACTGTTGTCAATCTCCTATTTCGAATAGCCCGGGTTCTGCTGGAGATTGGGGTTGGCATCCAGCTTGGGTTTCGGAACGGGATAGATCGTCGTATAATCATCCGTTTTCAGGACATCACCCGGGTTGTAGAAGGGCAGGGCCCATTTGTCCACCTGGGTGAAGAAACCCCAGCGGATCAGATCCTGTCTCCTCTGGTTCTCTGCGAACATCTCCCGGCCGATCTCATTGAACAACTCACCTCCCGGCACGTCACCACCGTCCATATCGAAGCTCACCGGTCCGTCGAGGGTGGTCAGATCGGCGATGCCGGCACGGTTGCGTATCTGGTTCACGAGTACCAGGGCCGCCGCCTCATCGTTGGTACGCCAGAGAGCTTCAGCTTTCATCAGCAGCACATCGGCATACCGAAAGACAGCATAGTCATTGCTCATGGCTGCCGGGTCGCTGCCCATGGCGATCTCCCATTTGCCGATGCGGACGCCTGCCTGGCGGTAAGCCTGGGGGCCCAGTTCGTTGATCTGAGGCTGGTCGGAGAACATGTTACCGAAGTTCAAAGGTTCCCCGTCGGGATCTCCCAGCAGAGGTGCCGGCTGACGGTCGGGCTGCGGCGCCTCGAAGCCGGCATCCGTGATCTTGGTAGCTCCGTCGGCAGCATACTGGTAACCGGCGATGAAGTTACCCCGTTTTTTGGCGGGGCCGTCGACCGTACCCACATCCCCTTTTCTGAGGTCGTCGTCGGCATAAGAGTTATAGAACTCTTCCAGCGAGCAGAAACCGTTCCAGGGCTGTGCCGTCAGGTTGTAGGTCTGCTGGCTGCCGTAATGGAGGGTACGCACTGCCAGGTTGAACCCTTTGTAGAACACCTGATCGTAAGGGA
>CAZYQV010000152.1:0-2525 GCA_964649775.1 uncultured Rikenellaceae bacterium | reverse complement strand
GGTGGACAGCGAACGTTCGGCACCGGGCAGCTGCATGCACGAGACAGCCCTGCGGGCAGCCCGCCGCAGTCTTTTCAATGCCGATCCCGGCGCCCCGGAGAAACAGTCCGGAACCATCACCTTCTACTTCGTGCCGCAGGGGTAACCCTTATGGGCGCAGTACGACGGGATGACCTCCTTCGGCAATATTTCGCATCATTTTATAGGTGATATTGAAAGAGAGGGAGACATAGAACATCCGCACAT
The DNA here is from genome assembly GCA_964649775.1 of uncultured Rikenellaceae bacterium. Lineage (GTDB taxonomy): Bacteria > Bacteroidota > Bacteroidia > Bacteroidales > VadinHA17 > DRPN01. Next base: position 2,279 of record CAZYQV010000152.1, on the reverse strand, counting down.
CCATCCCTGAAAAAGGATGCCCACCGTACGTATCGGTATAGTCCTTATTGAGGAAATTCGAGAGATAATACTTGAACTTCAGGTTGACCCCGTTCATGAACTGCACACCGGCGAACACCGAAGGCATGAAGTGTTTTGTACGGTTGGAGAACCAGTCCTTGTAAACACTTTTCACATCCCCCGTGAAAGTCTTCTCCTTATAATGAAAAAGCCATTCGTACTCCCCGCCGGCAAAAACGATCATCTTCTCCATTTTCCCCACCTTGACGGCCAGGGGCAACCCGAGGGTATAGGAACGCCGCTTGATCTTATCGATATTGGGATCGGGCACCTCATCCTGGATATAACCGATGTTGCGGATCCCCAGGCCCGTATAGATCCCCCCCCAGCTGAAGAAGTCGAAATGTATGTTGGCACCGGTATGGAAAAATGCGGTAAAACGCATATTGTTGTTCATCTTGTTCCCATGATCCTTGATGGACGCCCCCTGAAAAAGAAACTCGTTCTCAAATGAGACATAGATATCCGTCTGCGCATAAGAAGAAAAAGAGAGCACTGTGAACAGCACGCTGCTGTAAAGGAGTTTTTTCATGACAATCGTTGCTTGGTTTGATCAGTAAAAATATAAAATAATACCGTCCTGCCCTCATCAATTCCCCGTTTCAGAAAAGGGTATCCCCCAGCGGATCAAATCCGGGCTCCCACCGTTGGATGAGGGCAGGGTCATGCGGGTCAGCCGCCCTGCCTGTCAGTCCGGGCGCCAGCGGATAAAAGTCCAGCTCTTTTTCGGGGAGGGGATGTATCTCTTTCAGGCTCTCCTCAAAGGTTCTTTTTTTCACCCATTTTACACCTTCTCCGGGCGGCAGGAGCAAAGGCATCCTTTTGCGTGTGTTGTGAATCCTGGCGACGAGGGGGGAGGCCGGGACGGTCAGCAGTGTGAAGGAGTGAACCATCTCCCCCGTCTCCCGGTCGGTCCACAGGTCATACAGGCCCGCCAGGCCAAAGGCTTTGTGATCCTTCCACCGCAGGAAGTAGGGGATCTTCCTGCCATGATGGTCGTGCCACTCGTAAAAGCCGCTGACGGGCAGCAGACAGTGTTTCCTGCCGGCCAGGTGTCTGAAGGAAGGCTTTTGCAGCACGGTCTCGGTGCGGGCATTGATCGTCGCGTTGCGGATCTTCTCCGCCGCGGTGCGGTCCTGCACCCACGAGGGCACCAGTCCCCACCGGGAGAGGATGATCTTCTCCGGATCTCCGGAGGTGATCAGCGGCAGGCGGGGATGATCGAAAGCCGAAAAGTAATAGGCCGGTTCAAAAGACACTCCGGCAGGGACAGAGACATGGAACTCCTTTTCCAGCTCTTCACGTACCAGGTCGATGGCAACGGTAAAACACATGGGCGGCAGGTATATAAAAACAAAAATGGGAAGCATTTCTGGACGAAATCCTTCCCATTTTCCCGTTTTCCGGATCCGTAGATACCGGAGCACGGGCCAAGCTACAGTTATTATGGCTTCCGCTCTGCAGCTCCTTCTTTCGTCGGAGCCACTCGGCTTCCCGGCTTTGGACTTTCGGCCCTTTTCAGACCTTATATCCTCCGCCGTGGTTCTTTAAAGGGCTTCCTGTCGCGTGGCCGGAGCCTTGCGACCTGAAGTGGAACCCGGTCGGGCCTTGCCGTTGCCGGCGGGGCCTTTCCTGTTCCCCCTTTCGAAGCACACTCTCCAAAGAACGTCACTTTGTTTCCGGCTTTCCCCGGACCGGTCCTCCGGCCGGTCTCCCTTGCGGGTTTCCGTCCGGGCTCCTTTGCCCCTGCGGGCAGGCCCATGGTCTGCCGGACCTTCCGTGAGCGGCTTTTTCGAGCGGGGCTTGTTCCGGTCGGCCTCTTGCGAAGCTTTCCTTTCCAAACCCGAAGCTTCTCGAACCAGCCTTTTATCTCTCACTTGGCAGGAACAAATATATAGCACCTCTCCTCCTCTTCCAAATATTTTTACATATTGTAATCCACAAAAAACAAACATAAGTTATTAACAATTGTTAACAACTCCCCCTCCGGCTTCCATCTCCATGGTACTCAACCATGTCAGGAAAAAACTACCTGCCGGAGAGAGGGATCCCCTTCTTCTGTGACGCACTTTTCTGCTGTTTCCGTTTTTTTTTTCTCAAAAATAGTATCTTTGCTTCGTCAAACCTTTAGGGTAACATCATGATAAAAAAGATTCTGATCGCTAACCGGGGCGAGATAGCGCTTCGTATCATCAGATCCTGCAAGGAGCTACAAATCC
>CAZYQV010000151.1:0-4029 GCA_964649775.1 uncultured Rikenellaceae bacterium | reverse complement strand
CGCTCCACATTCACCTCGTCGCCCACCTGCAAGAGTCCCAGGTTGGATTTCTCCAGCGTCTCGCGTATCGCCGTGACGGTGTAGGTATCTCCTTCCTGCTTCACCACGGTCAGGCAGACGCCGTTGTGGGCAATGCTCTGGTCGATCTTCAGCTCACGGGCGAAGCTGCAGGTAAGGGTAATATGCAGGTTCTCCTGCTCTTTTTCCAGCCCGGTAACGCGGGCCGTCTCTTCTACAATTCCGGAAAACATGATCTGTCGTTTTTTTTTGCGAAGATAGAGAAGAAATCCGGGGAAGACAAAAGCTTAAAAATCAAGTTTGCATTTTCCTCCGCATCCTCTATCTTTGTGCTCTGTTTTTCAGAGACAAACATCTTTAACAGTACAACCGACAATGAAAAAGAAATTCCCCGAATACCGGGAGCTGGACCTGGCACGTGTCAACCGCGAGGTGCTGGAGCTATGGGACCGTGAGCAGACGTTCGACAAAAGTATGGAGCAACGCCGCGAGAGCAAGCCTTTCATCTTCTACGAAGGTCCTCCCTCGGCCAACGGCATGCCGGGGATACACCACGTGATGGCCCGCACCATCAAGGACACCTTCTGCCGTTTCAAGACGATGGAGGGCTACTATGTGGAGCGCAAGGCGGGGTGGGACACCCACGGCCTGCCGGTGGAGCTGAGCGTGGAGAAGGCGCTGGGCATCTCCAAGGAAGACATCGGGAAGAAGATCTCCGTCAGGGAGTACAACCGCCGCTGCCGCGAGGATGTGATGCGCTACACCGGCGAGTGGGAGAAGCTCACCCGCATGATGGGCTACTGGATCAACATGGACGACCCGTACATCACCTACGACAACCGTTACATAGAGACGCTGTGGCACCTGCTGAAGAGGCTCTACGAGAAAGACCTTCTCTACAAGGGCTACTCCATACAGCCATACTCGCCCGCCGCCGGCACGGGGCTGAGCACCCACGAGCTCAACCAGCCCGGCGCCTACCGCGACGTCAAGGACACCACCTGCGTGGCACAGTTCCGCATCGTGCGCGACGAACGGTCGGAGCCACTCTTTGAGAAGACCGACACGGAGGAGGTCTTCTTCCTGGCCTGGACGACCACCCCCTGGACGCTGCCCTCCAACACGGCGCTGGCCGTAGGCCCTGAGATACGCTACGCGGAGGTGCGCACCTTCAACCCTTACTCGGGCAAGCCGGTGACCGTCGTCCTGGCCAAAGACCGCCTGCCGGCATACTTCCCGGAGAAGAACGCAGACGCCGACCTCTCCGCCTACCGGCCCGGCGACAAGCAGATCCCCTGGCGCGTGGTGGCGGAGTTCACCGGCAGTGAGCTCGCCGGCATACGCTACGAGCAGCTGCTGCCGTGGGTAGACCCCGGCGAGGGGGCTTTCCGCGTGGTCACGGGCGACTTCGTCACCACCGAGGAGGGCACCGGCATCGTCCACATAGCCCCCACCTTCGGCGCCGACGACGCCCGCGTGGGGAAAGAGAACGGCATCCCTCCCATGCTGCTGACCGACAGGGAGGGCAACCGGCAGCCGATGGTAGACAAGAAAGGCCGTTTCTATGCCCTCGACAACCTCGACCCGGCCTTCGTAAAAGAAAAAGTGAACACGGAGGCCTACCGGCCCTTCGCCGGCAGGTATGTCAAGAACGAGTACGACGACACCCTCCCCGCCGATGCCGAGAGCATCGACGTGAGCATAGCCGTCCACCTGAAACAGCTCGACCGCGTCTTCAAGATAGAGAAACACGTCCATAACTACCCCCACTGCTGGCGCACCGACAAGCCGGTGCTCTACTACCCCCTCGACTCGTGGTTCATACGCACCACGGCGCTGCGCGACCGCATGATCGAGCTCAACAACACCATCAACTGGAAGCCGCCGGCCACCGGCTTCGGCCGCTTCGGCAAGTGGCTGGAGAACCTGGTCGACTGGAACCTCTCGCGCTCCCGCTACTGGGGCACGCCCCTGCCGGTGTGGGTGTCGGAAGACAAGAAAGAACGCAAGTGCGTCGGCTCGGTGGCCGAGCTGAAAGCAGAGATAGAGAAAGCCGTGGCGGCCGGCTTCATGGAGGAGAACCCCCTGAAGGATTTCCGCGAAGGGGATATGTCAAAGGAGAACTATGACCAGATAGACCTGCACCGTCCCTTCGTCGACGAGATCGTCCTGGTATCGGAGAGCGGGAAGAAGATGTTCCGCGAGCCCGACCTCATCGACGTATGGTTCGACAGCGGCGCCATGCCCTACGCCCAGGTGCACTATCCTTTCGACACCGATGATGAGGGGCTGAAGCAAAAGTTCCCCGCCGACTTCATCGCCGAGGGGGTCGACCAGACGCGCGGGTGGTTCTTCACCCTCCACGCCCTGGCCGTCATGCTCTTCGACTCGGTGGCCTTCCGCAACATCATCTCCAACGGCCTCGTCCTCGACAAGAACGGCAACAAGATGTCGAAGCGTCTGGGCAACGCCGTCGATCCTTTCGAGACCATCGAGCAGCACGGCTCCGACCCGCTGCGGTGGTACATGCTCACCAACGCCCAGCCGTGGGACAACCTCAAGTTCGATATCAAAGGCCTCGAAGAGGTAAAACGCAAGTTCTTCGGCACCCTCTACAACACCTACTCTTTCTTCGCCCTCTATGCCAACATCGACGGCTTCACCTTCGCGGAGGAGGAGGTGCCCGTGGCGGAGAGGCCCGAGATCGACCGGTGGATCATCTCGCTGCTCAACACCCTGGTGAAGGAGGTGCGGCAGCTCTATGAAGACTACGAGCCCACACGCGCCGGCCGCCTCATCCAGTACTTCGTCATCGAGCACCTGAGCAACTGGTATGTGCGCCTCAACCGCAAGAGGTACTGGGGCGGCGAGTTCACCAAAGACAAGCTGGCCGCCTACCAGACGCTCTACACTTGCCTCGGGACGGTGGCCCTGCTGGCGGCACCCGTCGCGCCTTTCTTCATGGACCGGCTCTTCCGCGACCTCAACGACATCACGGGCCGTCATCCGGCGGCCTCGGTGCACCTGGCCGACTTCCCCGTGGCCGACGAAGGGCTCATCGACAAAGACCTCGAGGAACGCATGACCATCGCCCAGAAAGTATCGTCGATGGTGCTGGGCCTGCGCCGCAAGGTGAACATCAAGGTGCGGCAGCCCCTCAACAGGATCATGGTGCCGGTGAGCGACGAGGCCTTCCGCGAGAAGTTCGAGGCGGTGCGGCCCCTCATCCTCTCCGAGATCAACGTCAAGGAGGTGGAGTATATCTCCGACGATGCCGCCGTGCTGGTGAAGAAGATCAAGCCCGACTTCAAGAAGCTGGGTCCCCGCTACGGGAAGATGATGAAGCAGCTGTCGCAGGCCATCGCCGCCATGACACAGGAGGAGATACGCCGCCTGGAGCAGGAGGGAGACTTCTCCTTTGACCTCGACGGCACCAGGGTGACCATCACGACAGAGGATGTGGAGATCTTCTCCGAAGATATCCCGGGCTGGCTGGTGGCCTCGGAGGGTGGTATCACCGTGGCCCTCGACATCACCATCACCGACGAGCTGCGGCAGGAGGGCATCGCCCGCGAGCTGATCAACCGCATACAGAACATACGCAAGGAGAGCGGCTTCAACGTCACCGACAAGGTGAGGATCACCCTGCAGAGACACGACGCCCTCAACGCGGCGGTGGAGAACTACCGCGACTACATCGCCAACCAGACACTGGCCTCCGCCATCACCCTCGCCGGCAACGTGACCGGTGACAACGTCCGCGAGATAGAGCTGGGTGAGGAGGTGAAGACGAAGATAAAGGTGGAGAAGGGAGGAGGAAGCTCGAAACTCGATGCTTGAAGCTTGAAGCTCGAAGGATTTGAGCCCGAGGAACTCGCCTCCGGGCCTTCCGCTCCCCGAGTGGGCTGAGCGAAGCGAAGGCTGTATCGAGGGGCGCGGAAGGAAGCTCGATGTCGGAGCGTAGCGAAGATCCCGGCTTGCCGGGGCTTGAAGGTTGAAGGTTGAAGGGGC
>CAZYQV010000150.1:0-12008 GCA_964649775.1 uncultured Rikenellaceae bacterium | reverse complement strand
AATAAATTCCTTGGCTGACTCTCTCAGGTCATGGATGTTCATGAATCTTCCCTGGACGAGCAGTTCATTGTTTTTATTGATCAGGACGACGAAGACGTTCCTTTCCTTGATCTTGTCCTGTTTTTTCTGGTCCTGGTTCTTTTCGGGCATGGGAGGCAGCATTCTCATCAGGCCCGTGTCGACGTCCATGGTGGTTGTTACCAGGAAGAAGATCAGCAGAAGGAAGGCTATATCGGCCATTGATCCCGCGTTGATCGGTTGTAGCTTACGTGCCATGGTTCAATTTGACTTAAATAACGTTCAGTAGCTTTTTACTTAAAGATCCTGGTGATCTCTACATAAAGTATGGCCAGAAAAGCGATCCCTGCCAGGATATAGGTGGTGATCAGGCCTGTGCCTACCCATTTGAGGGTTGAGGGGTTATTGCCTGTGCCTTCGTATCCGGGGATGTCAAGCACCTGGTCGGAAGCCAGGAAGTAGGCAATGACGATCAGGATCCCTATGCCCACGATGGAGATAAGGGCTTTCTTGGCGCCTCCCGGGTTTGTGAAGATATTCACCAGGGCAAAGATCAGGGTGAGGGCCACCGTCAGGACGAAGAGGAAATATGCCCACCATAGGGCGTAGTTGGTGGCTACCGGTTCGGCCAGCGAGGTGCCTTCGGTCCCCGGCACTTTAGGCCCGAGGTAGAACCACAGCACCACGACGATGGAGAGCCCCATGATCACCCAGAGGATGATCTTCAGTGTGGTTTTTAGTGTTCCAGACATAATAACTCCTATTTATTTTTTAGCGTTATACTTGACCAGCAAGTCGATCAGCGAAATGGAAGCATCCTCCATCTGCACGGTGATGCTGTCGATCTTCGAGAGGATGTAGTTGTAGAAGATCTGGAGGATGATGGCAACGATCAGACCGGACACGGTGGTGATCAGAGCCACTTTAATACCGCCGGCGACCAGCTGTGCCGAGACCGTCCCTGCTACCTGGATCTTATCGAAGGCGTCGATCATCCCGATGACCGTTCCCATAAAACCGAGCATGGGGGCGATGGCGATGAAGAGGGCGATCCAGGAGAGGTTTTTCTCCAGCAGTCCCATTTGCACGCTGCCATAAGCGATCACAGATTTCTCTGCCATATCCACACCTTCGTGGGCACGGTCAAGCCCCTGATAGAAGATGCTGGCTACCGGGCCCCGGGTATTGCGGCAGACCTCCTTGGCTGCGTCGATACCACCCGATTCGAGAGCATCCTCCACTTTTTGCAGGAGTTTATCTGTGTTGGTGGTGGCCAGGTTGAGGTAGATAATTCTTTCAATGGCCAGGGCGAGGCCGAAGATCAGTGTCAGAAGGATGGATCCCATGAAGCCGGCACCCCCTTCGATGAACTTGGCCTTGATCTGTTTCAAAAGGACACCGCCTTCCTCGCCGCCTCCCTGTTCCTGCTGGGTGGCTGCCGGGGCAGCAGCTTCCTGTGTCGCTGCCGTGTCAACGGAGGCAGAGTCACTCTGAACCGTAGTAGCTGTGTCGCTGTTGGTCTGATCCTGAGCAACAGCAAAACCGGATGCTCCGAACATAAGCATCCCGATTACCGCAACAAATGCAAATAGTTTTTTCATAATGAACGATTACTTTTAGTTAATAACGAAATCTTTGTTTTGCAAAGTATTAAAAATAATTCCAGAAATGCAATATTTTTTTGTTGCGGAGAGGAAGGGATTCGAACCCTTGGTACTGTTCCACACAGCACACACGCTTTCCAGGCGTGCACCTTCGGCCACTCGGTCACCTCTCCGTAAGTTATCGTTTTTGATAGACATTTGGCTGCGCAAAATACAAAAAAAAGTTAAATTACAGATGCATTTCCCCACAAATTGGCGTTTCCAAAATAATTTTTTTCTCCTCAACGGGCACATCCAGTGCCAGTGTCTGCATCATTTTGGTCAGTGCGGCTTCTTTGGTCAGATCTTTTCCGCCGGTCACCCCGGTTTCCTGCAGTTTTTTCCCTGTTTCATACTGTTCCATGTCCACCGTTCCCGCCGAACACTGGGAGATGTTGAGGATGATGCCGCCCCGGTCGATGAACCTTGCCAGATGGTTCAGGAATGCCGGGCGGGTAGGGGCGTTCCCCGAACCGTAGGTCTCGAGGATGATCCCTTTCAGTTCCGGTTGATCGCAGATCATGCCGACAAACGTATCTTCCAGACCGGGGAAGACCTTCAGGAAAAGGATCCTGGTGTCCAGGTGGGGCCGTACCTCTAATTTTTCCAGGGGGTTGTATTGCCTGATGGCTGCGGGGTTGTAGCGGATGTGCACTCCTGTCTCGGCCAGGAGGGGGTAGTTGGGCGACTGGAAAGCATTGAAGGTCTCCGCACTGTATTTGGTGGTCCTGTTGCCGCGGAAGAGTTTGTATTCAAAGTAAACCGACACTTCCGGCACGGTAGGGGCACCGTCGTCGCCGGCGGCGGCAGCTATCTCCAGCGAAGAGATGAGGTTCTCCTTCCCGTCGGTGCGCAGGGTGCCTATGGGCAGCTGGGAGCCGGTGAGGATGACCGGTTTGCTGAGGCCCCGCAGCATGAACGACAGGGCCGACGCAGTGAAAGCCATGGTGTCGGTGCCGTGGAGGACGACAAAACCGTCGTAGTGCGGATACTCTTCCTCGATCACGGTTGCCAGCTTCTGCCAGAGTGCCGGCTGTACCTCCGAAGAGTCGATCACCGGATCAAACGTTCGTGTGTCGATGATGAGATCGAACTGGTTCAGCTCGGGGATCTGTTTCAGCAGATGGGAGAAGTCGAGGGGCCTCAGCAAACCGGTCGAAGGATCTTTCACCATGCCGATGGTCCCGCCCGTATATATCAACAAGATCTTTTTCATGGGAGACGGTTCAGAGGTTAAATATCGGGTCCGGCGAAGGCTGCAGGGAAGATCTTCCGCGCATTGGCGGTGGTGATCCGTGCGATCTCCTCCGGCGTGATGTCAAAGAGGCCGGCCAGGAACCGGGCAATATAAATAAGGTATTTGCTCTCGTTGCGTTTGCCGCGGCGGGGGACCGGTGCCAGAAAGGGAGCGTCGGTTTCCAGCACCATTGCTCCGGGACCCAGCGGCTTCAGCTCTTCTTTCAGGGAGGAGTTCCTGAAAGTGACGATCCCTCCTATGCCCAGCCCGAAGCCCATCTCCAGGATCTTTTCTGCCTGGCTGCGGGTGCCGGTGAAGCTGTGGAACACGCCGCCGGGCAGCCGGCTGAAACCCCGGAGTACGTCAAAGATGACGGGCAGGGATTCGCGGGAGTGGATCACCACGGGCAGACGGTGGTCGAGGGCCAGCTGTATCTGCCGGGCAAAAACCTCCTGCTGTTCTCTTTCGAAGGTCTTGTCCCAGTACAGGTCAATGCCTATTTCCCCGACGGCGATGAAGCTGTTTTCCTCCAGCGTCTTTTCCACAAAAGCCATCTCCTCTTTCCAGTTCTCTTTCACGGATGTAGGATGGAGGCCTGCCATGGGATAACAGTGGAGGGGAAATTGTGCGGCGAGGGCGAGGAGGGGTTTTACGGTATCCCTGTCAATATTGGGAAGGAACATTTTTTCCACGCCGGCGGCCAGGGCATTCTCCACGACATTGCTTCTGTCATGGTCAAATTCCGGCAGGTAGAGGTGTGTGTGGGTGTCGATGAGTGTCATGGAGCAAAAATATAAAAAAGGGGCGGTGAAGCCCCTTTTTTTGTTTGGCAGTGAAAAATGTCTAGACGATCCCCTGGGCCAGCATGGCGTCGGCCACTTTGACGAAGCCTCCGATGTTGGCGCCGTTGAGATAGTTGATGAACCCGTCCTTTTCTTTGCCGTATTTCTCGCAGGTGGCGTGGATGTCCTGCATGATGGTCTGCAGACGGCTGTCCACCTCTTCGCGTGTCCAGGAGAGGCGCAGGGAGTTCTGGCTCATCTCGAGGCCCGAGACGGCCACCCCGCCGGCGTTGGCTGCCTTGCCGGGGCCGTAAAGGATCTTGTTCTTCAGGTATACCTCTATGGCTTCGGGGGTGCTGGGCATGTTGGCCCCTTCGGCCACGCAGATGCAGCCGTTTTTGATGAGCATCTCTGCGTCGTTGCCGGTCACTTCGTTCTGTGTGGCGCAGGGCAGGGCCACGTCGCAGGATACGCTCCAGGGACGTTCGCCCTCGTGGTACTCGACACCGTACTTGTCGGCATATTCACGTATCCTGCCGCGACGTACATTTTTCAGGTCCATGACGAAAGCCCATTTCTCATCATCGATGCCGTCGGGATCATAGATAAACCCGTTGGAGTCGGAGAGGGTCACTACCTTGCCGCCCAGCTGGTTCACCTTCTGTACGGCATACTGGGCCACATTGCCCGAACCTGACACAGCGACGGTCTTCCCCTTGATGGAGTCGCCGCGGGTGTTGAGCATCTCTTCGGCAAAATAAACGGCGCCATAGCCTGTGGCTTCGGGGCGTATCAGACTGCCTCCCCACTCCAGGCCTTTGCCGGTGAGCACGCCGGTGAACTCGTTCCTGAGCCGCTTGTACTGGCCGAAGAGGAATCCGATCTCACGGCCTCCCACACCGATATCACCTGCCGGCACGTCGGTGTCGGGACCGATATGACGGAAGAGCTCGGTCATGAAACTCTGGCAGAAACGCATGATCTCGTTGTCCGACTTGCCTTTCGGGTCGAAATCGGATCCTCCTTTTCCGCCGCCCATGGGCAGGGTGGTCAGGGAGTTCTTGAACACCTGTTCGAAAGCCAGGAATTTCAGGATGCTCAGGTTGACCGTGGGATGAAAACGAAGGCCTCCCTTGTAAGGGCCGATAGCACTGTTCATCTCGATGCGGTAACCTTTGTTGAGCTGTATCTCGCCTTTGTCATCCACCCAGGGGACGCGGAACATAATGACCCTTTCGGGCTCGGTCATCCGCTCCAGGATCTTGGCGTATTTGTATTTGGGGTTTTCCTCAATAAACGGGATCAACGACTCGGAAACCTCCATGACCGCCTGGTGAAACTCTTTTTCACCCGGGTTTCTGGCAATGACCTGATCAAGGAATTTTTCTACTCTTTTGTCCATAATGTGCTGGTTTTAAATGGTTAATAATCAACGATAGCAAACTTATGCAAATTTTGCATAGAAAAATATGATTTTAAACATTATTTGCAGGGTAAAAAAAGGGGGATATTCAGTCATATCAGGGGAATGGGGGGATTTCCCGTAACATGGAAATGTTATAAAACATATTTGCAGGGACGTTTTCATGGCAGCCAGCGGTAGATGTTTCCGGGAAGGTTTCTGACCAGTCCTGAGAATTCCAGGTTGAGCAGGAGTGCGGAGGTCCTGCTCACGGGCATGCCGGAGAGGACGGCCAGTTCATCGAGGGAGAGTTCTTTTTGTTCTTTCAGTATGTCGAGCAGCAGTTGTTCTTCGTGGCCGAGGGTGAGGAACAGCTCTTTCTGCACAGTCTGTTGTTGTGTGCTTTTCATCTCCCACCCGAGGAGCCATGCCAGGTCGGCAGCTTCTTCCACCAGGGCGGCCATGTTCTTTTTGATGAGCCGGTTGCATCCTTTCGACCATTCGTCGCCGGCCCGTCCGGGGAGGGCGAAGACATCGCGGTTGTATGAATTGGCCAGGTCGGCGGTGATGAGGGCTCCCCCTTTTTCGCCGGATTCGACCACGAGGGTGGCGTCGGCGAGGCCTGCGATGATGCGGTTGCGGGCGATGAAGTTCTTTTTGTCGGGCGTATGGAAGGTGCTGTATTCCGTCACCAGGGCGCCCTGGTGGACGATCTCCCGGGCCACGCTGCGGTGGGAGGCGGGGTAGATCATCTGCAGGCCGTGGCCCAGCACCGCGATGGTGGGCAGCTGGTGTTTCAGGGCGGCTTTGTGGGCACAGACATCTATCCCGTAAGCCAGACCGCTGACGATGAGCAGGTCGGGGTGGGCGGCTGCCAGCTCTTCGACGATGCTGTTGCACCGGTCGATGCCGTAGGGGGTGGCATGCCTGGTCCCTACGATGCTGAGCACCTTGCGTGCTTCCGTGCCGGTATTTCCCTGGAAATATAGGAGTACGGGGGCGTCTTCACACTGTTTCAGGCGGGAGGGATAATCGTCGTCGAGAAACCAGGATACCCGTATCCGGTTTTTTTCGACGAACTCACTCTCTTTTTCGGCCTGTTCGAGTGCCTTTTGTCTTGCGGGACGGGAGGCCAGGTGATCGCCTATGCCGGGGATACGGCGCAGGGAAGCCTCTTTTTCGGTAAAAAAGGCTTCCAGTGATCTCAGATGACTCAGTATGGCCCGTGTTTTTACCGAACCTATTCCCGGCAGCAGGGTGATGGCGATTTTGTACTTCAGCTCTTCCATTGATATTTTCAGAGAACACCCAGGTCGAGCATGGCGTTGGCCACTTTCAGGAAGCTGGCTACATTGGCTCCCTTGACGTAGTCGACATACCCGTCGGAGCGTTTGCCATAGCGTACGCAGGAGTGATGTATCTCGCTCATGATCTGGTGGAGACGGTCGTCCACCTCGCGTGCTGTCCAGTTCATCTTCAGTGCGTTCTGCGACATTTCCAGTCCGGAGGTGGCCACGCCGCCGGCGTTGGAGGCTTTGCCGGGGGAGAAGAGGATGCTGTTTTCCTGAAGCAGGTGGATGGCTTCGGGTGTGCAGGGCATGTTGGCCCCTTCGGTGACACAGAAACATCCGTTGTCGATGAGGTGGCGTGCATCCTCTTCGTTCAGCTCGTTCTGTGTGGCACAGGGCAGGGCGATGTCCGTTTTCACCTCCCAGGGGTGGCGGCCGGCGACGAACTCCACGCCGTCGAACTCACGGGCATAAGGCTCGACGATATCTTCATTGGTAGCCCGCAGTTCCAGCATATAATCGATCTTCTCTCCCGAGATACCGGCGGGATCATGTATATAACCATCGGGACCGGAGAGGGTGACGACTTTGGCTCCCAGTTCGGTGGCCTTTTTTACGGCGCCCCAGGCGACGTTGCCGAATCCGGAGACGGCGATGGTCTTGCCCTCGAGGGTCTCGCCGCGGGTGGCCAGCATCTCCTTGGTGAAGTATACCACGCCAAAGCCTGTGGCTTCGGGGCGTATGAGACTGCCGCCCCAGTTAAGGCCTTTGCCGGTGAGGACGCCCGTATGCTCACGGGTGAGTTTTTTATACATACCGTACAGGTAGCCTATCTCGCGGCCACCCACACCGATATCTCCTGCCGGCACGTCGGTCTCCGGGCCGATGTTGTTCCATAACTCCAGCATGAAAGACTGGCAGAAACGCATGATCTCGCTCTGTGACTTGCCTTTGGGGTTGAAATCACTCCCTCCCTTGGCGCCTCCCAGGGGCAGGGTGGTCAGGGCATTCTTGAAGATCTGCTCGAAACCAAGGAACTTCAGGATGCTGAGGTTCACGCTGGGGTGAAAACGCAGGCCCCCTTTGTAAGGTCCCAGGGCGTTGTTGAACTGCACGCGGTATCCCAGGTTGACATGCACATTTCCCTCGTCGTCCATCCAGGGCACCTTGAACATGATGACCCTGTCGGGTTCTACCAGTCGCTCGATGATGCCGGCAGCTTCGAACTGCGGATTTGCATTGTAGATCTCCTCGATGGATTCCAGTACCTCGCTGACTGCCTGCAGGTATTCTTTTTCGCCGGGATGCTTCTGATCCAGCCCGTTAACAATGTCCGTTGTTTTCATACGTGTTGGTTTTATGGCCTCTCTCCGTGACTTTTCCGGACGGCATGGCCGTTTTGCCGCAAAACTATTACCGGCAGGTCCTGAAAAAACATGATTTTATTCATCTTTTATCCCTGTTATACAACAGCTCCTTTGGCTGCCATCAGTCTTGATAAAGATAACAAAATTTTTTTTCGGTCTTCGGATGGCAATCCGTTGATATAGACCGGAGGATATTTTGCGACACCTTTTTTCCCGATGCGCTGGTAAAAGATCAGAGCCTTGCGCAAACGGAAAAAACTTTCCTTCAGCTCGGCTCTGACAAAATCTTTTTTAGGGATCTTATAGCTCTTTTTTCCCGAGGTGAAAAAACCGATGGGATAGGTCTTGATCAGCAACGCATCTCCCGTATCCGAATAGTAGAGATAATGCAGTTTGAGGATGTTGGGATAGAAAAGGGTCAGCAGATAAAAGATCCCCGGGACAATAACATACCATGATCTGTTGACGCCGGGGGTGATCTTTTCGCAAAAATCGGTGAGATATACAGCAAACACGAACAAGACGTAGATGATCGTGCTCACAAGATGGACCATCCACGTGAAAGAGTGGAGGTGTTTGTTGTCTATCGTCATCCTGCGGGAGTTGTTATTTCAGTGAGTTATAATAATAAATAAGGTCGATCAGTGCATCTGTCCTGGAGAGTTTCAGGTGTTTCTCCCTGATGAACTTTTCCAGCTCGCCGGTATGGTCGCCCAGGGCCTTGAGAATACTTTTCTTTGTGCGGGAGATCTTGACGGGCATGTCATCCCCTTTTTTCAGGTAATAACTTTCGCTTTTCCTGAAGTAGTCCCGGTAGTTTCCTCCCTCGTAGTTGGAGGCGGGCAGCTGTTCGCGTTTGATGATGGACTCGCGGTGGAGGAGCAGCTTGGTCCTGCCGTCGGCCAGTACCTCAAAATAACCCTGTTTTGTAAAGGCGCCCTCTTTGTATGCGGAAAATATGAAATTCCGGTATCCGAAGCTGATATGGTCGATCGTCCGGGGGTTGGCGAGGGCCAGGATCGAATCGTTCTTTTTGAACTCGATGTTGTCTGTATAGGTGTTCAGACGCAGGGGGATCCCTTCCACGACGGTCGAATCGTTAAAAACGATCGAGCCTTCCCGGAAATCCTTGTCCACATAAGGGTCGCCTGTAACTTTCACATAATCCTCGTTCTCGACGATAGCCGAGCGGTGTAACATATCCACGATCTTGGGGTTGGTGTTGGGCGAGGAGTAGATCTGGGCAAATGTTCTTCCTGCCGGCAGAAGAAGGAGGAAGAGGAGCAGGATTATCGTGACTGGCAGGGATCGTATCATTTTGTGGTTTTTTGGTTTGGAACAAAATTATGAAAATAAACTTTTCCGGCAGAATGAGCGCAAAAAGAATGCCACATCCTTCAGTATTTTCCTTTCCTGAGGTCCGAGAAGAAGTCTTCCATGAGGCTTCGTGCTTCCTCTTCGAGGATGCCCTGCCTGACAGTAGTTCCGGGATGCAGAAGGGAAGGATGGTAGCGGCGGTATCCTTTCTTCGGGTCTTCTGTGGCGAACACGATCCTCGCCGGGCGTGCCCAGTAGAGGGCTGCAGCGCACATGGGGCAGGGTTCCACGGTGACATACAACGTACAGCCGGGGATGTACTTGTTGTTGAGGTGGGAGGTAGCGGCGGTGAGGGCCAGGATCTCCGCGTGGGCCGTGGGGTCCTGCAGCGACTCCACCTCGTTGTGGCTGCGGGCCACGATCTTCCCGTTGCAGACGATCACGGCTCCTACCGGCACTTCTCCTTTCTCCAGTCCTTTGCGTGCCTCTTTCAGCGCCTCTCTCATAAAATATTTGTCGTCGAAAATCTTTTCCATAATGGTTGTCAGAATGAATATCCCAAGATGAGAAAAAAGAGTGGGGTTAAAAATGATCTGCGGCATTATTTTGTGTATTTTTGCGAAAATTTCAGGATATGTACCGGACACACACATGCGGCGAGCTCAGGGCTGCGGATGCGGGCAGGGAGGTGATCCTGGCCGGATGGATCCAGCGATCGCGCGATCTGGGCGGGATGACTTTCATTGACCTGCGCGACCGTTACGGGATCACCCAGCTGGTTTTTGACATGCAGCAGGATGCGGCTCTCTGCGAGGAGGCGCGCCGGCTGGGACGGGAATATGTTGTGCAGGTGCAGGGCCTTGTCCGGGAGCGGTCCGGTAAGAACAAAAAGCTGCCTACGGGGGACATAGAGATAGCGGTGAAGGAGATCCGGGTGCTGAGCCGTTCGGAGCTGCCGCCCTTCACCATCGAGGAAGAGAGTGACGGAGGGGAAGAGATACGCATGAAATACCGTTATCTGGACCTGCGGCGTGTGCCGTTGCGGGACAACCTCATGTTGCGGCACCGTGTGGCACAGAGGATACGGCAATATCTCGACGGACAGGGCTTTCTGGAGATAGAGACGCCGGCACTCATCAAGTCGACACCCGAGGGGGCCCGGGATTTTGTGGTACCCTCGCGGCTGCACGAAAAGCAGTTCTATGCCCTGCCGCAGTCGCCGCAGATCTTCAAGCAGTTGCTGATGATCGGCGGGTATGACAAATATTTCCAGCTGGTAAAATGCTTCCGTGACGAAGACCTGCGGGCCGACAGACAACCGGAGTTCACGCAGGTCGACTGTGAGCTGTCGTTTGTGGAGCAGGAGGATGTGCTGGAGGTGTTCGAAGGGCTGATCAAAGAACTTCTGGCTGCTGTGGCGGATTATAACGTTGAAGGGGCTTTTCCCCGGATGACGTGGGCCGAGGCGATGCGTCGCTACGGTACCGACAAGCCGGATATCCGTTTCGGGCTGGAGCTGCATGAGCTGACGGCTCTTGTGCGGGGCAAAGGCTTTCGTGTTTTTGACGATGCGGAATATGTGGGAGCGGTCTGTGTACCCGGTCAGGCAGGATACTCCCGCAAGCAGCTGGATCAGCTGACCGAATGGGTGAAAAGACCCCAGATCGGTGCCGGAGGACTGGTGTATGTGAAATACAATGAAGACGGTACGGTGAAATCGTCGGTGGATAAGTTTTTCTCCCGTGAAGATCTTTTGGCCTGGGGGACACAGTGCGGTGCTTCGCCGGGGGATCTGTTGCTGGTGCTCTCGGGTGCCGGGGAACGTTCCCTTTTTGCTCTCTCGGAGCTGAGGCTGGAGATGGCGGAGCGTCTGGGCCTGCGCGACAGGAGCGTGTTCGCTCCTTTGTGGGTGACCGAGTTTCCCCTGCTGGAGTGGGATGAGGAGGAGGAGCGCTATGTGGCCAAGCATCATCCTTTTACCTCACCGCTCGAAGAGGATCTGCCCCTGCTGGAAAAAGATCCGGCGGCCGTGCGGGCCAACGCATACGACCTCGTGATCAACGGTGTGGAGGTCGGCGGAGGGTCGATACGTATCCACGATACGGAGTTACAGTCCCGCATGCTGGACCTGCTGGGCTTCTCGCGGGAAGCGGCTGAACAACAGTTCGGCTTCCTCCTGGAAGCCCTGCGGTATGGTACACCGCCCCACGGCGGCATCGCCCTGGGGTTCGACCGTCTGGTGGCATTGCTGGGAGGCGGCGAGTCGATCCGCGATTACATCGCCTTCCCGAAAAACAATGCTGCCCGCGACATGATGGCCGATGCGCCGAATTTTATTTCTGAAAAACAATTAAAAGAGCTCCACATACGTTTTCGTGAATAAGTTGGTGCGATTGTTGATAAATATTCCATAAATATCTTGTTCCGGTATTTTTTCAATCTTTATTTTGACGGGTTTAAAATTTCGTTGTGACGATGGTAAAAAAAGATTTTATCAGCGAGAGACACCTGATGTTCTCCTTCCCTGAGGTCAGACGGTTCAGTTTCATGGTGGCCAGGGAGGTGAGAAAAGAGATGGAAGCTTTGACGGTATTGAGGGACATGAAGATCACCCTCAATATGGAAGCCATTCATTTTGTGGACAGTGAAGGCTTCGATTTCCTGGTCGGTATGGCCCGGGATGCGGAATCCTGTCATTATGAGTTTGAGATGATACATATCCTCCCGGAGGTGGTCGAGCTGATCCGGCTCCTTAACCTGGAAGAGGTGCTGGGCACAGGCCCATACACGCTGAAGCGTTGCGGATAAACGGGAGACTACATAAAAAAAACAGGGCATTGAGGAATGCCCTGTTTTTTTTGTCTGATGATCTTTACTTTTTCTTCGCCCTTTCCTGCATGGGTTTGGGGCGGGGTGTTTTGTTGTATTTGTAGAGCTCATAACGGTTGATCTG
>CAZYQV010000149.1:0-7901 GCA_964649775.1 uncultured Rikenellaceae bacterium | reverse complement strand
AGGGCATACCAAACCCCAAACGTGGCGCAGCCACCCCGAACATGCCCGCAGGGCATACCAAACCCCAAACGTGGCGAAGCCACATCAAACATGCCCGTCAGGGCATACCAAACCCCAAACGTGGCGCAGCCGCACCAAACATGCCCGCAGGGCATACCAAACCCCAAACGTGGCGAAGCCACATCAAACATGCCTGCCAGGGCATACCAAACCCCAAACGTGGCGCAGCCGCACCAAACATCCCGGCTTGCCGGGATACCAAACCACAAACGTGCCGAAGGCACATCAAACATGCCTGCCAGGGCATACCAAACCCCAAACGTGGCGCAGCCACCCCAAACATGCCCGCAGGGCATACCAAACCTCAAACGCCTGCACGCCCCCTTTACTTAGAACTTCTGCAGGTGATCGTACAGGTTCTCGCCCTGGTGCAGGCCGAACTTCTTGCGGAGGATGTGGCGGGCTGTCTTGACACTGTCGGGCGAGATGTTCATCAGCGAGGCGGTCTCCTTGATGTTGAAGCCCAGCTTCACCAGCGCGCTCAGTTTCATCTCGGAGGCGGTGAGGCCGGGGGTGGCAGCCTGCAGGTTGCGGAAGAAATCTTTGTTGAGCTCTTCGAAATAGTTGCGGAACAGCTCCCAGTCCTCTTCGGCATGCATGGTCTTCTGCAGTTTGCGTTTCAGTGCCGACAGCTCTTTCTTGTTGTCGCTGCATGCATCCTTTATCTGCGAGATCGACCGCAGGATGTCGTCGAGAAGTTTGTTCTTCTGGATCATCATCAGCGCCTGGGAGGTGAGCTGCCGGGTCTTGTAGCGCAGGTCCTGGTCGAGTTTCTCTTTCTCGGCGCTGAGGATCTTTTTCTCCAGGCTGTGTCTTTTTCTTTTGTGGGTCATCACCCGCAGCAGGAGGGCGACCACCAGGAGCACCAGCAGCAGGGCAACCAGCAGGAGGATGCGTATCTTCCTGTCGGCTGCCTGCTGCAGCTCCATGCGGCTGATGCGGGCCTTGTTCTTCTCGTTTTCGTATTTCGACTCGAGGTTGGCGATGGCGATGCGGGCCTCCTTGTCGCCGATGGAATCACGGTAGTCCGTGAACTGTTCCAGGTGATAGGTGGCACGTTGCCAGTCTTTAAGGGTTTTGTAGGCTTTGTAAAGGAAGAAATGGGCCACTTCGAGGCTCTCCCAGCTGTGTTGCCGGCGCGCCAGCGCGAGGGAGTGCCGCAGCGCTTCGATGCTCTTCTCATACTGCCCCTGCTCCTGGTACATCTTGCCGAGACTGCCGTAGATATCGGTCAGCAGGGCCGGGTTGCTCTGCTCGGCCAGGTCCCTGGCCCGGTCATAATAGTATTTCGCCGAATCGATACGGGGGGGCGAGAGGTAGAAAGCGTACAGGTTGCCGATATTGAAGAAGAGGGATGCCGGCGGGGAGGCAGCAGGATCTTTTATAATCTCCCGGAGGGCCCGTTTGTAATAGTAAAGGGCACTGTCCGGCATGTGTCTTTTTTTATACACCACACCCATGTTCTCGTAGATAAAAGCCCTGTTCTTTTCCGGCATGTACCGGGAGATATATGCCAGGGCTTTGCGGTAGTTCTTCAGGGCAGCAGCATAATCGCCGGTCACTTTATAGAGCATGCCTATGTTGTTGAGCGACGAGATGACCCCTCCCTGGTCACCCTCCTGCTCGAAGATCCGCAGCGCCCGGAACGACAGGTCGATGGCTTTGCTGTAGCGGTTGGTATAAAAATAGGTGCCGGCCAGCGCTTTGTACACGGCTGCCAGACCGGTCGTGTCCCCCCTCTTCTGCAGGATCGCAGCAGCCTCCTTCAGCTCCTCTTCCGCTTTGAAGTATTCGCCGTTGTAGTTGTACCACAACCCCATGTTGTGAAAGGCTGCGGCGCGGTATTTTTCATCTCCCTGTTTTTCGGCTTCTTTTTTCAGCAGGAGGGCATAGGTGTGTGCCTTCCGGGGATCCCGCCGCAGGTAGTGATCGAAAAGGGTGTCCAGCACATACAGCCGGTCGCTGCCACTGATCCCCGCCGGCAGGGAAGGAAGAGAATCTGCCGGCATGCCGTTCCCCTGAGCGTGCAGGCTTTCGCACAGAAGCATCGCCGGTATCAACAGGAGATACCGTAAAAGAGAGGTCAGGTTCCCGGCTTGTATGATCATGGTCCGAAACGTGAGATCTTTACCTTCAAATATATCAAATTATCCCGACACTTTACCGGAAATCCTGATTGTGATCATGTAGGTATCACTGTATCAGTAAGATAGAATTTGTCTCCTTACTTTTTTCTTACCTGTTTTTTCCGGTGACCTTACTTTTACATTACCTCTTTTTTTTGGATCCCGGCAGGTGAAGTCCATATCTTTCCGCAAGAAAAGCGAACCTCCCGACAGATGATCCTCATCAACCATATCAACCGCGAGATCGTGATCTATGCCGACCGGCTGGTGACGGGGGAGGTGGTGTTACGCAGCGGGCAGGGCAGGGTGATCTGCAGAAAAGCGTTCCGTGAGCAGAGCCTGATCCATGTGAGTGCCCAGAGTGCGGGAAAAGGGATGATCCGCGTGACGGTCCGCACGGAGGAGGAGAGCAAAGAAAAGACCTTTCAGATCCAATGATTGTTTAACTTAAATATTTATGAAGATGAAAACACTGGTTACTGTATTTTTCATGTTTTTGGCCCTGGGCCTGTATGCACAGGAGGAGGGCTTTCATTACAAGGCGCTGGTCACCGACGGCGGCAAGGCGCTGGAGAACAGTGACGTGCAGGTGCGTTTTTCCCTGCTCGACGGCACGACGGTGGTGTATGAAGAGACGGTGCAGACGACCACCGACGGCAACGGCATCCTCACTACGGTCATCGGCAGCGGCACGCCCGCCATCGGCACTTTCGGCACGATCGACTGGAACCGTTCCTATTCATTGAAGGTGGAGATCGATGCGGGCAGCGGTTTCCTGGACTTCGGCACCAATCCTTTTCACTATGTGCCGTATGCCAAGCTGGCGGAGAGAGCCAAAAGGGCATACAAAGCCGACAATGTGAAGTTCGTGGAGGGGAAGAACAAGTCCGATGCCGTTTATACGGACGGCAATGTCGGCATCGGCACCAACCAGCCCGAAGAGAAGCTGCAGGTGGGAGGTGGTACCACCGCTGTGGGGGTCAAGCTGCTGGCAAAAAGCGGCAACGCATCAACCCTGAAACTGTTCGAAGAGAAAGATTACGGTTTCGAACTGCTCTATGACGGGAGTAAAGACAACCTCACTCTCTGGTCGAGGAAATTTACCGGCAATGAGGGCATCCGCATGACCTGGCTGAAAACGGGCCGCACCGGCATCGGCACCACCGCTCCCGTCAGCCGGCTGCATCTGATCCCTTTCGGCAACATCGGCGAGGGCGGTAAGCTGGATATCAAACGGGCCGGGCTCTTCGTTGGTGATAACGGCATCGGCATTGCCATCGACGACAATGAGATCGAGAGCAGCAACTCCAACCTCTATCTCAACAGCGCCTCCAAAAAAGATGTGGTCATCGGCCAGGACCTGGTGGTGCGTGACGACCTTGTCGTGACCGACAATATCAAGCTCGACGGCAAGATCGAAGGGAAGGGTTCGGGCTTTTACGACATGAAAGCCTTCGCCTACGGCACCGTAAATGCCGGGGGGAAAATCAAGATGGCCACTGAGAATGTTTCAAAAGTGGAATGGACCGGAGCACATTATGTAATCACGATAAAAAATGTCAAGCTGGATTACGCAAATTATGTATGTGTGACCACCCCCATGGACAACCTGGCATTTCCGGTGATCCTCGATACATATATTTCTACTGATGGCAAGCTGGTAGTAACACAATTTCAGCTCAGTGCTGTTCCGGCTGCCGGGGCTTTTTCATTTGTTATCTTCAAAAAATAGGGTCATGAGAAGGTTTGTCGTTCTCCTGATAGGTTTCATCCCCCTGCTGGTCTCGGCCCAGGTGGAGATGAGAAAAAGCAGTCTGGCACCGGGCGGCGGCACGGCCGTCTCCGGCGACCTGCAGGTGGTATTTGTCGTCGGCGGGCTCGCTGCGGGTGAGCAGGCGCAGGAAGACTATCGTCTCTCCGAAGGCTTTGTGGGGCCCCTGCCCGAAGCGGTGGCCTCGGCCGTGAAAGACTATGGTCTGCTGACCAACATACGTGTCTATCCCAACCCCGTGGCCGAAGTGCTGCGGATCGATCTTCCGGAAGAGGGGGACTATCTGTTCACCCTCATCGACCTCACCGGGAAAAAGGTGCTGGAGAAACGGATCGCCGGAAAACATGCTGCGATCACGCTCCCGCCCCTTACGAAGAGTCTTTATCTGCTCCTGATCACAGATGAGAAAAACAGGAAAAAGAAAGTGTTCAGGATCGAAAAGCAGTGATCATCCTCTCCCTCCTGTACAGAAAAGCTCCCGATCGCAAGAGAAGGAGCTTTTTTATTCGCTCCTTGTCCGCGTTGGTCTGCTATGGCGGGGAAAGTGGAAGTTATTGTTTCACTTCCGTCCTTTTCTACTGTATTTTTTTGAACATCCGTTTCACCCTGATATTGGCCGGGAAATGCTTTTCCTTGTTGAGGGAGAGCCAGATGTACTTGGGCTTGCCGACGATATGTGTCTCCGGCACGAAACCCCAGAAACGCGAGTCGGCCGAGTCGTGGCGGTTGTCGCCCATCATCCAGTAGTAATCGTATTTGAAAGTATAGGTGGTGGCAGCTTCGCCGTTGATATATATGGTGCTGTCCTTCACCTGCAGGGTGTTGTGCTCGTAAGCTTCTATGATGCGTTTGTATTTGGGCAGGTTCTTTAGCGTAAGGTGGATGGTCACTCCTTTCTTCGGCACCCACAGCGGTCCGAAGTTATCCTCGTTCCAGGGGAAATCGGGCGAGTGGGGGAAGATGTAATAGGCATAGTTGCCGGCGGGGTTCTCCACCCGTTGTATTTTCTGCACGATGGCGAAGCCTTTGATCTTTTCGTAGTTGGCCTTGGTCAGGGGCATCACATACTCCGAGGAGCCCATGCGGTAGATGTCGGATCTATAGATGCCCATCTTCTCCAGCGTACGCGGGTTGATGGGGTTGCCGTTGGTGATGATGATGTAACGGTACTGCTGTTCGGGGAACTCAGGGACCTGTTCACCGTTGATGTACAGGTCGCCGTGCCTTATCTGCACGGTGTCGCCGGCGACAGCCACACATCTTTTGATATAGTTGTCTTCCTTGTCTACAGGGCGTACGGTGATATGATATCTCCGGCGCACCTGCTCACGTGCCACGGCATAGTAATGGTCGAACGAGAGGGATGCTCTCCCGCCGGAGGTATCGGAGGCCATCAGCTGCATGGCCTGGCCACGGATGATGGAGTAATAGCTTTGTGCCTGGTTCTCCAGCACCACCGTATCGCCGGCAGGGAAATTGAAGACGACGATGTCGAAACGTTTCACATGCCCCAGCCCCGGCAGACGGCGGTAAGGGCGTTTGATCCACTCCAGGTACGACTTGCCTCCCACCACGGGCATGGTGTGCTGCGTGAAAGGGAAGGAGAGGGGCGTCATGGGCAGCCGCGGACCGTAGCCCAGCTTGCTGACGAAAAGATGATCCCCGATGAGCAGGGTCTTCTCCATCGATCCCGTGGGGATCTTGAAGTTCTGAAAGAAGAAGATGTTGATGAAGGAGACGGCGATGACGGCGAAGATCAGGGCATCGATCCACTCCACCAGCTTGCTGTTCTTGCCCTCCCGCTTCTTCCAGAAGGTCCAGTTGACCTTGCGGGTGATGTACATGTCGAAGATGACGATCTCACCCAGCAGCCACCAGTAGTTGTTGAGCCAGATGACCCACAGCAGGTAGAGGAGGGCGACGAGACCGTAGTTGAAATATTTGTTCCTGAGGATATCGCTGATCTTCATGATCCGGAGAATAAAAAAATTATTAATACGGCAAATGTAACAAATCTGCTGTCAACTTGTGGGAAGAGGTTCAACTTTCCTGCAGCCCCAGCAGGTCGTTCATGCCGAAACATCCTTTCCTGTCCTGCAGGTATTCGGCTGCCAGGACGGCGCCGAGGGCAAAGCCGCGGCGGTTCTTTGCCGAGTGGGTCAGTGTCAGGATGTCCATCTCCGACTCATAACTGACGGTGTGTATGCCGGGCACCTCGTCGTGGCGGCGGGAGAGGACGGCCAGCTCCTCCGGCTGCCCGGCGGGGCGGTTGACCCATCTCTTTTTCCGGGTGATCTCCTGCAGGAGGTCTTCGGCCAGGGTGATGGCCGTGCCGCTGGGAGCATCCAGCTTATGGATGTGATGGGTCTCTTCCAGGGTGATGTCGTACTGGGGATAGCGCTCCATGATGCGGGCCAGCAGCCTGTTGACATGAAAGAGGATATTTACGCCCAGACTGAAATTGGAGGCGTAGAAGAAAGCCTGTCCCTCGCGGCGGCAGCGCTCCTGCACCTCCTCCAGCCGGTGGAGCCAGCCCGTGCTGCCGGAGACCACCGGCAGATGAGCATCAAAACAGGCGGAGATATTGCCGAAGGCAGCCTCCGGGCCGGTGAACTCGATGGCCGCCTCTGCCCCTGCAAGCTTTTCCGGCACCAGGTCGCCGCGGTTGTCGATGTCGACGATGAGGTGTATGTCGTGGCCCCTTTCGCGGGCGATCTTTTCGATCTCTTTCCCCATCTTGCCGTAGCCGATAAGTACGATCTTCATGGTGGTAAGGATATGATGACAAAAAAAAGGGAAGCACGCAGGCTTCCCTCAAAGATCTTCTCTGTGATCTAAGCTTTTTTCACCTCGTTGACGACGGCTTCAAAAGCTTCGGGATGGTTCATGGCCAGGTCGGCGAGGACCTTGCGGTTGAGGGCGATGCCCTTCCTGTTGAGCTTGCCCATGAACTCCGAGTAAGACATGTCGTACTGCCGTACGCCGGCATTGATACGCTGTATCCAGAGTGCCCGGAAAGAGCGTTTCTTGTTGCGCCGGTCGCGATAAGCGTAGCTGAGCCCTTTTTCGAGGGCGTTCTTGGCCACGGTGTAAACGTTCTTACGGCGTCCCCAATAGCCTTTGGTCTGGCTGAGGATCTTCTTGCGCCTTCTGTGTGACGCCACACTGTTCACTGATCTTGGCATAATCGTTACGTTTTTGGATGGTCAGCGTTCCCGTACATGCCGGGACCCTTGGGGGCTGTGCCACCCGGTTCAACATTAAAAAAACTATTTCATCGCAAGGAGTTTCTTCACATTGTCCTGGTCGGCCTTGTGCACCAGCGTGAAATAGGTGAGGTTCCTCTTTCTCTTGGTAGACTTCTTGGTGAGGATGTGGCTCTTGTAAGCATGCTTCCTCTTGATCTTCCCTGTTCCGGTAAGCGTGAACCTCTTCTTGGCTCCCGGATTTGTTTTCATCTTTGGCATTGCTACTCTTCTTTATGGTTAAAAATCACTCTATTTCTTTTTTGTCTTCGGGGCGAGGATCATGATCATCCTTTTGCCCTCCAGCTTGGGGAGCTGCTCCACCTTGGCCAGCTCTTCGAGGTCCTGAGCCAGCCGCAGCAAGAGTATCTCGCCTTTTTCCTTGAAGAGGATCGTCCTCCCCTTGAAGAAGACGTAGGCTTTCACCTTGGCGCCGTCTTTCAGGAAATTCTCGGCATGCTTCAGCTTGAAGTTGTAGTCATGCTCGTCGGTGTTGGGTCCGAACCTGATCTCCTTGACCACGATCTTGGTGGTCTTGGCCTTGATCTCTTTCTGCTTTTTCTTCTGCAGATAGAGAAACTTCTGATAGTCGACGATCTTGCATACCGGCGGGTCGGCGTTGGGAGAGATCTCCACAAGGTCGAGCTCGAGGTCGTCGGCCAGCCGGATGGCTTCATTGATCGAATAGACACCGGGTTC
>CAZYQV010000148.1:0-2638 GCA_964649775.1 uncultured Rikenellaceae bacterium | reverse complement strand
GTCCCCGGTAAAATCTACCGGGAGTATGACAACGGACTGTACAAATATACCACCGGCTCTTTCACTTCCTACCGCAAAGCACGTGCTTTCGTTGCGCGTCTGCGGGAGACTACCGGCATCGATGAAGCCTTTGTGACAGCGTATGACAACGGCCGCAGGATCACTGTGCGGGAAGCCCTTGATAGGACGGGGCAGAAATGGTTCAGGTAATACCGTTACTCATGAGAGGGAGGCGCTTATATCTCCTTGCCTGGAGTATTCTGATGACGACGATTCCGCTCGTTGCTCAGAAAAATGAAATAAAAGTGTATGACAGTCTCCTCACAGATTGGGTGAAACTGGAGGATCCGGTATTTAAACCCGTTGTGGGTGTGGCTTGGGGATCCTTTTCTTTTCTTGGGGATATTAATGACGAAAACTGGAGGCTGTTCTCGAATCATCCGGGTCCTCGTATAACTTTTTCCAGATATTTGGATAAAAAGCATTATTATATAATGGACTTTTATATGATGATGGGGAGTCTGTCGGGAAGTCGGAATACACCGAAAGATCATTTGAATTTCAAAACCGACATATCCGTTTATGGGATAACGGTACAATATGACATTTCACATTACTATCGCAAGCCGACAAATGTCACTCCTTATTTTGCTATAGGATTGGAAGTTTTTAATTTCAGTAGTAAGGGGGATCTTAAAGATGCCGATGGTGAACCGTATCTATACGGATCGGACGGCACTATCAGGGATCCGCAAGGGAAAATTGTCACGCGGGATTATATCTATGAAAGTGATTTACGTAGCTTGGATCTATACGGAAAGGGAAATTATTATGAGTACGGTTTTGCATTTCCTTTAGAAGTGGGTTTTAAGATGTCTTTTTCCGAACGTTTATCTTTGCGTTTGGGATCATCAATCCATTATACCACTTCCGATATGATCGATAATGTTGATGAACACAGTGTGGGGGTGCGTAAAAACAAGAGAAACGATATGTTCCTGTATACGTTTTTATCGCTCCATCTGGATCTGTTTACCTATCCGCGGTACAAAAAGGTGAAGAAGGTGTTCGCAGAGCTGCCGGCTGATGATGTGCTCTCGGGAGATGAAGACCATGACTGGGTGCTCGACCTGCGGGATGAGTGTCCCCATACGCCGGCAGGCGTGGAGGTGGACACGCTGGGATGTCCGCTGGACAGTGACAAGGACGGTGTGCCCGATTATCTCGATAAGGAACCCCACAGCAAACGGAATGCCGTAGTAGACGACGAGGGCAGGCAGATCGCTGATACCACCGGCGCCTATCTCTTGTCGAAAAAAGGTGCTCCCGTCGGTGATGTGGGATACTATCTGCAGGCCGGAGGATCTTCCTCTGTACATCGTGGCGAAAGGATACCCCTCCGTTTCAGGCAGGTAGATACCAACGATGACGGGGAGATCTCCTTTGATGAACTGCTGAAAACCATCGATGATTATTTCGACTATCGTACCCTGCTGTCTATGGAGGATATCTATGATCTGTTAAATTTCTACTTCTCCCAGTGAGGGTCAGAACTTCTTCTTCATCCTGTCGATATCCCTTTTGGCGTCGCGCTGCTTGATGTCCTCGCGGCGATCGTACTCTTTCTTGCCCCGTGCCAGGGCGATCTCCAGCTTGGCCAGTCCCCGCTCATTGATAAAGAGACGTATCACCACAATGGTGAGTCCCCGTTCATTCACCTTCTTCTCCAGCCGCTTGAGCTCACTGCGTTTCAAAAGAAGCTTGCGGTCGCGGGCCGGGTCGTGGTTGGTGTAGGTGCCGTACTCATATTCGGCAATATGCATGTTCTTCACATACAGTTCATGATCACGGAAAAAACAGTATGCATCCGTCAGATTGGCCTTGCCCTGGCGGATCGACTTGATCTCCGTACCTGTGAGCTGTATCCCGGCGATGAACTTCTCCAGGAACTCGAACAGGTAGGAGGCTTTCTTGTTTCGTATCTCTATCCTTTTGTTGATCATGACGCGCAAAAATACGGATTTATCATCAATAAAAATTGTATCTTTATCAAGAGTATTATTTAAATTTCCGATTATGAGTTTCAAGAAGATCGTCTATATTGTGTTCATCGCCGCAGCTTTCATCGTCCTGGCCATCTTCATTGCCCAGAACAACCAGCCGGTGACCATCAAGTTCATGAAATGGCAGTATGAGAGCCAGTCGGGGCTGATCGTCCTTTTCTCTTTTATTATCGGCATGTTCGTGGGGTTTATCCTGTGGATCCTTTCCTTGATCTTCCGCAAACGGCCGGCAAAGAAAAATGAGCTGCCTGATGTTCCGATGGATGAGCCGCAGGGAAAAGAGAGCGGTGAGGACCGTGAGAAGCTGGATGCCGGCAATACATATTAATCTTCTTTTTAACCATGTCTTCACCCGATCTGTTGGTCATTACCGGTCCTACGGCCACCGGTAAGACGCGGCTGGGTGCGTTGGTGGCGCATCGTTTGGGCGGGGAGGTGATCAGTGCCGATTCGCGCCAGGTGTATCGCGGCATGGACATCGGCACGGGCAAAGACCTCAACGATCTTGTCGTGGAGGGGCAGGCGGTGCCTGTCCATCTGATCGACATCCGGGACCCCGGCTACAAATACAATGT
>CAZYQV010000147.1:0-3225 GCA_964649775.1 uncultured Rikenellaceae bacterium | reverse complement strand
TACCCTGCCCTGCTCTACTGTCAGGGAGGGCCGCAGAGCGCCGTGAGCCAGTTCTGGAGCTACCGCTGGAACTTCCAGATCATGGCGGCCCACGACTACATTATCGTGGCGCCCAACCGCCGCGGGCTGCCCACCTTCGGGCAGGCCTGGAACGCCGAGATCTCGGGCGATTACGGCGGCCAGAACATGAAGGATTACCTCAGCGCCATCGACGCTCTGAAAAAAGAGCCCTATATCGACGAGAACCGGCTGGGCGCCGTGGGGGCCAGCTACGGGGGCTTCTCGGTCTTCTGGCTCGCCGGACACCACCAGAAACGCTTCAAGGCTTTTATCGCCCATTGCGGCATCTTCGACTTTGAAGCCATGTACACTTCCACCGAGGAGACTTTCTTCGTCAACCATGACCTGGGTGGTCCTTACTGGGACAAAGGCAACAAGGTGGCGCAGCGCTCCTATGCTACCTCCCCCCACAAGGCGGTGCAGAACTGGGACACGCCCATCCTGATCATCACCGGCGAACGCGACTTCCGCATCCCTTACACCCAGGCGCTGGAGGCCTTCGGCGCAGCCCGCCTGCGCAACATCCCGGCACGTCTGCTGGTGTTCCCCGACGAGACCCACTTCGTCACCAAACCGCAGAACGCCATCCTCTGGCAACGGGAGTTCTTCGGCTGGCTCGACAGGTGGCTGAAGGAGGAAGGATGATCGATAATCGAGGAAGGATCTTGGAACAAAGCATATGTTCCAGTCTGAGGATATGTATTTAAGGGAATTTATCATTCTCTGGCAAGAATATATTTCATACATTTATCGCAAAATTCAGGATTCAGTATGACCGAAAGAACGAACAAGAACAGGGACCAGGAAGAAATTGATCTTCTGGAGTTGTTCCGGCTTGCAGGAAGAGGTATCCGAAATCTTTTTCTCGGGATCTTTAGGATAATCCTTCTCTTCATTGTTTTCCTTTACAGGAAGGCATTTTACATTACCGGATTTGTTATCATGGGGGCACTGGTTGGATGGGGTATCTCCGAAATAACCCGACCTTATTATACTTCCGATATGGTCATACGTACCAATGCGATCAAAGCATCGGACATCATCAGTTATGTGGGACGTCTTCACAATCTGGTAGAAAAGAAGAATTATCACGAACTGGGCCGACTCCTGTCCAACGGCGATACGGCTGCCTCCATGGTTAGGAACATACAGGCATTCTGGTTTATTGACGTAAACAAAGACGGTACTCCCGAGTATATTGATTACGAAGAAAAGTATAATCCCCACGACACCTCATTAGTCCGCTTGAACGACAGGGTGAATATCCGGGTAGAGGTATTCGATCCTCATGCCTTTCAATACGTCCGGGAAGGAGTCTATGCCTATTTTAAAAAGAACCCTTATATCAACAAACTGAACAATCTGCGGAAAGAGCAGACACGGGAATACATAAAGCACATCGAAGAACAGATCCTCAAACTTGACAGCCTGGAGGATTACGAATACTTTCAGAAACAAAAAGATCTCAACCCCCAGGGCAGGAAAGGACAGATCGTCGTCCTGAACGAGCAAAAAGTACAGCTTTACCACCCGTACATCATCTCCCTGCAAAAACAAAAGATGGAACTGGAAAAAGAGCTTACGATATATCCCGATCCCATTACCGTAATCGAAGATTTCACACCGCTGACGAAAGAAGAAAACCCGCGGGCAGCCTATACTGAAAAATATGCGTTGGTCATGGGGCTGATGGGTATTTTTTTATTACTCATCCTGGAAAGCAGGAAAAAGATCAGGAATTTCCTGTCGTCCTGATTTATGTGTGATTTTTCTCTCGGCAGTAGAACCGCACACCAGCAGACAGTAAAAGAACACGAGGAACACCACACCGTTCACACGTGCCAGCATCGACTCGAACAGGAAATTGATCACCACAACCCATACCAGCACATAAAAAACACGCTTCGGAGAGAAATCATTCCGGTAAAAAGGAAAGAACACGATAGCCAGCAGGATCCATAAGGCCGTGATCCCTTGTTCGAGCCAGGTCTCGAGAAACTGATTATGAACATTCAGTTTTTCTTTCGACGGCCACAAATAGCGCCCCTCCGTTTTACCCCGGTACAGGACCGTCCGTGCCGAGCCCGTACCGGTACCCCACCAGGGGTGATCCCGAATGATCGCCCAGGCATCCTCCCACAAAATGAACCGTAACGCAATACTGCCCGGATAATGCGGATCATGATCCCATTTCTCAATAGAGCCAATCTGTCTGAACATCAACTTCGTTCGTTCTCCGTGCAAAAATGAATATATGAATATCGCCACTCCCAGCAACATACCAATCAGTACCAGCGCCTTTTCTTTTGGAGTGGAATGTTCTCGTATCCTTTTCAGAAAATAAGATATTACTACAAAAGCAAACGTAAAAAATCCCGCCCTGGAAGAGAGCAGAACGATCGTTATAAAAAAGAACATGATCAGGAGAAACATGATGAACCGGGGGAATGACACGATCCTTTTCCCTTCTGAGGGAAACGACTCCAGTATCAGAAGAACAGCAAAGGAGACGTACATGGCAAAGTAAGAAGGATGAAGCCGGAAGGAGAAATCATAATAAAGAAAATAATTATCCCAGGGACGGTTTTCCGGATGCGGCAGAAACCGGATTCTACCGTCCGCAAAATGCAAAGAGTTTGTCAGAGCATTCCCATAACACAGGAGAGCGGCGAACAGTACTCCGGCAACAAAAAACCGAAGGATCTTCACCTGTTTCTCATGGGTCCATCTTACTGTCACAGTAAAAAGGAAAGGTAGCAACAGAAAAGAGAGTTTGATCTCCAACTCTCCCATACCCTCTTTCAGTCCATCCGGATACCGAATACGAATTACATGAAGGAAAAAGAAAAAAAGGAGTAATAATAAGAAAACCCTTTTTCCCCGACTGTTCATGTTCTCTTTCCAGCAGCTACGCCAGTCTCCCCGGAGGATAACGACAAACGTCCATAAAACGATGAGCCAAACCAAAGGGCGGATCCCGAAAGGCATAAAAAAAGCAACCGCCGCCGGGAGGAAGATGCTGTTTTTTCGAATGTACTCTCTCATTTTCTCCCTTTCCGTTTCATTATTGTCCGGAAGGTTTTGAAAAGAATAATCAGATCTTTCCCGAAAGAGTGATCATGAATATACTCGAGGTCCATTTTCAGTTTTTTAGGCATAATCTCC
>CAZYQV010000146.1:0-6754 GCA_964649775.1 uncultured Rikenellaceae bacterium | reverse complement strand
ATCGCCCAGTATCTCCTGCTCTATGAGATGTCCGGGGATCCGGAGAACCTGAACAAGGTGGTGAATTACGACTACAACAAGCTGAACGTCACCTTCCAGCTGAAGAGTGACAACTCCAAAGATATCAATGCTGCTATTGCTCAGATAGAAAAATACAAGAAAGATTTTGAAAAGCATGACATCACCATGCATTATGCCGGCAGCGGATACAAGGGACTGGTCTTTGCCGACCTGATCCTGGAAGGACAGATCAAGAGCATCATCCTCTCGCTGATCATCGTGATCATCCTGCTGTCACTGATGTTCCGCAATGTATGGATAGGCTTCATCGGCTCAGTACCGATCATCATCACGGCCCTGATCAGTTTCGGCGTGATGGGCTTCCTGAACATTCCGCTGAACACCACTACGGCATTGCTCTCCAGCATTGCCATCGGGATCGGCATCGATTATGCGGTCCACTTCCTCGAACAATACCGCCTGAATGCTGCCGCCACCGGCGATAAGATACGTACTGCCGAGAAAACCATGGCCCATTCGGGACGGGCGATCATCTTCAATGCCATCGCCGTCATCGCCGGCTTCCTGGTACTGCTCTTCTCCGTATTCCCGCCCAACAGGGAACTGGGAGCCCTCGTATCGCTGAACATGTTCACCAGCTTCGTGGGTACACTGACCATCCTCCTGGTAATCCTCTATTCAACCAATATCTATTTTAAAAAGAAAAAAAGTTAAATCATTCATCACACAAATTTTAAAAACTAAAACACTTAAATATTAAAGTTATGAAAACAACAATGATCAAGTCAGCCACTCTGGCGATCATCATCGCCACGACCATCAACATCCAGGCCCGTGCACAAAAGCTGACCGGCCGGGATATTGTGGAAAAGACTTACAACCTGCCTACGGGCAAGGACCGCACCTCCATCCTGACGATGACCCTGATCAACAGCAACGGGAGCACCCGCGTGCGTAAGATCAAACAGTTTACAAAAGATTTTGGATCGGTGGAAAAAAGCATCATGTTCTTCATCTCGCCCGCCGACGTGAAAAACACCTCCTTCATGAACTGGAGCTACGACAGCGACAAAGCGGACGACCAGTGGATCTACCTGCCGGCCCTGAAAAAAGTAAAAAGGATCTCCAGCGACAGCAAGAGCGACTACTTCATGGGATCAGACTTTACCTATGACGACCTGGGCGACCGCAAGCTCGACGCCGACGTCCATAAGCTCCTGCGGGAAGAGAAGGTCAACGGTGTAGACTGCTATGTCGTGGAAAGCACCCCGAAGGACGAAGACTATATGTATTCCAAAACCATCACCTGGATACGCAAAGACAACTTCGTCGGCGTAAAAAGAGAATTCTACGACGAAGATGGGGAACTCCTGAAGACCTTGTCGATCAAAGAGGTGAAAAACATCTCTGGCATCTGGGTGATCACTCATTCCGAGATGCACAATGTGCAGAAAGACCACAAGACGATCATGGAACTGACAGATGTGAAGATCAACACGGGTGTCTCCCCCTCCATGTTCACCGAACGGATGATGATGAGAGGGATATAATAGTTGCGAGTTGCGAGTTGCGAGTTACGAGTTGCGAGTTGTAAGTTAAACAGATCATTACATTATGAGAAAGATCAAAATATTTCTGGTTCTGTTGTTTGCCACAGCATCCCTGATGCAGGCACAGATAGTGGATATCTCGGGTTTCGCCCGCACCTATGAAGGGGTGAAGGTCAAGGACGGCGATTTTTCCATCATCCAGCAAACCCTCAATCTCAACTTTGAGAAAAAGGGAGAGAAAGTAGCCTTCAAGGCCAATCCGATGCTGTATTACTACAATATCGACAGTCTGGACTTCCGTATGCGGGAAATATACATGGACATGTATTTCAAGAATTTCGACCTGCGTATCGGAAAACAGCAGGTGGTCTGGGGCAAGGCCGACGGGGTGTTCATCACCGACATCGTCTCGCCGCTGAACCTGTCGGAGTTCCTGCTGCCCGACTTCGACGAGATACGCATCGGCGTGCTGGCCGCCAAGTTTGATTATTATATCGGCAACAGCACCATCGAAGCGATCTGGAAGCCCGTTTTCACCCCCAATGAGCTGCCTGCACAGGGATCTATCTGGGCCGTGCAGCCCGACTTCCCGGCCCCGCCCACTTTCGACTACAGCCAGAGCAAGGTCAACTATTCACTGGACAACGGCTCGTACTATCTGAAATATTCGGCCATGACCTCCAACATCGACTTTGACCTGATGGGTGCTTATACCTTCGATGCCAACCCGACGATGCATGTGCAGAAACACATAGAGTTTGACACTACCACCGTACCTCCCACACCGGTACTGACGGGACTCACCATCACACCGCAGTATCACCGTATCTGGGTGGGCGGCGGATCGTTCAGCACCGAGATCGCCGGATTCATCCTCCGCGGAGAAGGTGCATACTACAACGGCACCTACTTCCAGACCGAGGATCCTATGGCAACCGATGCCCTCATCCAGAAAGATTATCTCAACTATGTGGTGGGTCTCGACTTCAGCCTCGGCGGGGTCAAGCTGAGCGGCCAGTTCATCCAGAAGATCATCCTCGACTATGACGACAAGATCGTGGATGACAAAGCCTCCAACCTGGCCACTTTCCTGGCCCACTACGATGTCCTGCGGGAGACCCTCCATCTGGAACTCTTCTCTTACATAGGCATCACCACCCCCAACGCCCTGATCCGTCCCAAGATCACTTACGATTTTGACGACAGTTTCAATATCCTCCTGGGCGGCAATATCTTCGTGGGAGATACCGACGGCATGTTCGGGCGTTATCAGGACAACACCATGGTCTATGTTAAGGTCAAATACAACTTTTAGCAATTAGGTTGGTTTTGGGTTTTTGCTGAACGGGCATCCTTCGAAGGATGCCCGTTCTTTTTTGTTCGCGGAGGGTCTTTTTTATCTTTCAAAAAAGTATGTATCTTGTTAGGGCAACGATCATCTTTTCATCTTTCAAGAGCTGTCCCATGAAAAAGAACCTCCTGTTCCTGTTGTTGCTCCTGCTGCTGTTCTCCTGCGGAAGAGACAAAAAGAAAGAGGCTGCGGCACCTGACAACCGCTTCATCAGTTACATCTCCGGATACACTTCCGGCGTCATCTCTTCGTCCTCTGTGATACGCATTCTCCTCTCCGGGGAGGTGGCAGGTGTGACAAGCGGCAAACAAGCCGAAAAAGAGCTTTTCTCCTTTACCCCCGCCATCGCCGGCAGGGCTTACTGGATCAACGGCCACACCCTGGAGTTCCGGCCGGATGAGCCCCTCCCTCCCGGCACCTCTTTCCGGGCCGTGTTCCATCTCTCTGAGGTGATGAAGGTACCGAAAGAGCTCCGGGATTTCCCTTTCACATTCCAGACCCTTCATCAGGGCATCCGGCTGGAGATCGACGGCATGACATCCCTTTCCGACCGTGACCTCACCTGGCAACGTCTCACCGGCCGGCTGATCACGGCCGATGCGGCCCCTGCCGACAGGGTCGAAGAGGTCCTGCACGCCACACAGAAAGGAAAAGAGCTGAAGATACGCTGGTCACACGCCGGCAACGCCACCCTCCATACCTTCATCATCGACAGCATCTACCGTTCGGAAAAAAAAGGGGAGGTAACGATCACCTGGGACGGCTCTCCCATCGGTGCCAAAGAAAAAGGCTCCCGCAAAGCAGAGGTGCCGGCACTGAGTGATTTCAAGCTGATGAATATACGTACGTTGCAGGATGGAGGTCAGCGCATCGATCTTTACTTCTCTGATCCCGTCAGCGCCGGACAATACCTCGCCGGACTGATCTATTTCAAAGAGGGTCCGGAGGTACGTCTCGAGCGGAAAGCCAACATCGTAAGTGTCTATCCCCGGCAAAGGATCACAAAAACGAGAACACTGGTCATCCTCCCGACGGTGAAGAACATACAGGGATACCGCCTCGACAGGCAATACACCCGTGAGATCACCTTCACCAGCCTGAAACCGGCTGTGGAGATCCTCGGCAAAGGGGTGATCCTTCCTTCCGGCAACGGTCTTGTCCTGCCTTTCCGGGCGGTCAGCCTCAAGGCCGTGAACGTCAAGGTGGTGAAGATCTATGAAAAGAACATCCCCCAGTTCCTGCAGGTCAACCAGTTTGACGGCAACAACGAGCTGCGGAGGGTAGGACGGCTGATCCTGAAAAAAGAGCTCCGGCTCCTCTCCGACAAGCCCATCGACTACGGCTCATGGAACGTCTTCTCCCTTGACCTCTCCCCCCTCATCCGGAGAGAGCCGGGGGCCCTCTACCGTGTGACGCTCTCTTTCACCCGCGACCAGGCGCTGTACCCCTGTGAAGGTGCTGCCACCACCGAAAAGACCCCGGCACCCTCCTTCGCAGGCAGGGACAAAGAGTATGATATCTACGACGGTCCCCACACCGGCAACTACAGTTACCTCTATTACGACAACTGGGATCCCTCGTGGAACTACGATGACTACAGATGGAAAGAGCGGGACGACCCCTGTTCACCCTCCTACTACATGTTCAACCATCGCAGTGCCAGCCGCAATGTGCTGGCTTCCGATCTGGGGATCATCGTCAAAAGCAACAGCAACCACCGTCTGCTGGTAGCGGTCACCGGTCTCACCGATGCCCAACCCCTGGCGGGGGTGGGCCTGGAGGTGTACGATTACCAGCACCATCTGATGGGCACGGCACGCACCGGCAATGACGGCATGGCCGAGATCTCCCTGGCACGCAAACCTTTCCTGGTGGTAGCGGTGAGGGATAGAGAACGCGGCTACCTGCGTGTCGACGACGGCTCGGCCCTTCCTGTGAGCATGTTCGACGTGGGCGGGATGAAAACGGAGGGCGGTCTCAAAGGCTTCCTCTACGGCGAGCGCGACATCTGGCGTCCCGGCGATTCTATCTACCTCACTTTCCTCCTCGAGGACAAACAGAAGACCCTGCCGGAGGACCATCCCGTGGTCCTCGAGCTGCTCACCCCCGACAGCCGTCTCTACCTGCGGCAGGTGAAGAGCCGTGCGCTGGACGGCATGTACGACTTCCGCATGAAGACGGAGGGCGACGCCCCCACAGGCCCCTGGCTGGCCCGCGTGAGGGTGGGCGATGTCCTCTTCTCCCGTACCCTCCGCATAGAGACCGTCAAGCCCAACCGGCTGAAGATACGCCTCGACTTCGGCAAGGAGCGGCTCACCGCCGGCAGCGATAACCGCTGCACCCTCAGCGCCACATGGCTCCACGGCGCCACCGCCCGCAACCTGAAAGCCGACGTGCATTTAACGCTCTCCCCCGCCCGGACAGCCTTCGACGCCTACAAAGACTACTCCTTCGACGACCCCTCCAAAGAGTTCTTTTCCGACGAAGAGCCGGTCTTCGAAGGCACCCTCGACAACGAGGGAAAAGCATCTTTCCTGCCCAACATCCACGTAGGAAAGGAGGCTCCCGGCATGCTGAAGGCTACCTTCAGGACACGCGTCTTCGAGCCTTCGGGAGATTTCAGTGAAGACCGCTATACCATCCCCTACTCTCCCTTCCGCAGCTATGTGGGGGTGAAGATCCCCCGCGGACCCGCATGGAACGGAGCCCTCTACTCCGACGAGACCAATATCATCCCCGTCGTCACCCTCGATGAGGAGGGCAACCCTGTCGACCGCACCCTCACCGTCGAGATATACAACATTTCGTGGCGCTGGTGGTGGGACCGCTCCTCCTATGACGACCTGGCCGACTATGTGCGCAGGAGAGGCCGCAACCTGATCCTTACGGACAAGATCACCACACATCACGGCAAAGCCCTCTACGAGATGAAGTTCAAAGAGGAACAGTGGGGACGGCGCCTGATACGCATCTACGACCCGGTGAGCGGCCACAGCTGCGGCAAGACGTTTTACCTTACCTACAAAGGCTGGTGGAACGATGACAGCCAGGAAGGTCCCGGCGGCGCGGAGATGCTGATGTTCACCACCGACAAGAGGTCATACCACACCGGTGAACAGATCAGGATCAGCCTGCCTGCCTTCCGTGAGGGCAGGGCCCTGATCACTGTCGAGAACGGTTCCGGCATCCTGCAACACTTCTGGAAAGAGAGCGACGGCGACTCCACCCTCGTCGTGGAGGCTACGCCGGCGATGGCCCCCAACGCCTACATCTGCATCGAGCTGATACAGCCCCACAGCCGCACCACCAACGACCGGCCCATACGCATGTACGGCATACAGCCGGTGACGGTGACCGATCCTGCCACCCGTCTCATGCCGGAGATCCTCATGCCGGAGAAACTGGAACCCGAAGGAGAAGCGGTCATCAGGGTGAAAGAGAAGCACGGCCGCGCCATGACCTACACCGTGGCCGTCGTCGACGAGGGACTGCTCGACCTCACACGCTTCCCCACCCCCGATCCCTGGAACCACTTCTATGCCCGCGAAGCCCTGGGCATCCGTACCTGGGACCTCTACAAATATGTCCTGGGGGCCTACAGCGGCCGCATCGCCGGCCTGATAAGCGTCGGCGGTGACATGTACCTGGAGATAAAAGGCAAAAAGAACACCAACCGTTTCAAGCCGGTGGTCCTCTTTCTGGGACCGTACCGGCTAAAGGCCGGGGGAACGGCCACACACACCCTCCGGATGCCCAACTATGTAGGCTCGGTGCGCACGATGGTCGTCGCCACCGACGGCCACGGCGCTTACGGTCATGCCGAGAAGACCGT
>CAZYQV010000145.1:0-8903 GCA_964649775.1 uncultured Rikenellaceae bacterium | reverse complement strand
AGGTATGACGGGAAGGAGGAGATACGCACCTTTGAGGGGCGGAAGATGTGTTACCGTTTTGTGCCGGACACTACGGGCAACCGCACCTTCACCGATCCGGAGCAGTTGCGTATATGGGTGACGGACGACGGCCGTCTGCTGCCCGTCAGGATCGTCGCCCGGTTGCCTGTCGGCTCTTTCCGCTGTGTGCTGACGGATGTGCAGTGATCCTCTTTATGATTATCTCTTCCGCAACAGCAGGTGAAGTTCGTAATTTGGGATTATTTATATTTATATGAATAAAAGTACTCTTTTCGGTGTCAGTGTCAAATATTTGATTACCTTTGCAGCCATTATTCAATTATTTAATATTTATTATGAAAACAGGAAAAGTAAAATTCTTTAATGAGTCCAAAGGTTATGGGTTCATTATGGACACGGAGACAGAGACGGATTATTTTGTACACGTTTCCGGACTGATCGACGAGATCAGGAAAGATGATGAAGTAACATTCGAACTGAAAGAAGGCAGAAAAGGCATGAATGCCGTTGATGTTCGTTTATCATAAGAAATTACTTCTCAGCAGAAAGAAAGCCCGGCAGTGCCGGGCTTTTTTTATGGATTTCAGGCCAGGATCAGTTCGATGCCTGCTTTTCTGAACTCTTCCAGGTAGGCCGGTTCCAGGTTGCTGTCGGTGGCCAGATGGCGTATGTCGCCGGGATAACAGATGGTGCTCAGCTCCTCCCTGCCGAACTTGCTGGAGTCGGAGACAACATATACGTCGCGGGCTTTCCTGACGATGTAGGCAGAGATCTCGGCCCGCAGCAGGTCGCGCGAGGTGAAGCCTGTGGAGGATGTGTAGCCGTCGATGCCGATAAACGCTTTTCCGATGTTCAGCTGGTCGAGGCATGTCCTGGTGATCCTCCCCACGAGTGATTCGCTGTGGTGCTGGTAAATGCCGCCGAGGAGGATGATGCCTGCTTTTTCTTCTTTGCGTAACTGGCGGGCGATAAATACGTTGGTGGTGATGATGGTCACTTTTTTTTCTTTCACCAGCTCGCGTGCCAGCAGGGCGTTCACGGAGCCCGATTCGATGAGGATCGTCTCCCCCTCTGTGACGCAGGAGGCTACCCTGCGGGCGATCGCCAGCTTCTGCTCATAGTTGATGCCCAGCCTGTCGGAGAGGTCGTCGGCCTCGCGCAGGACGGCGCCGCCATGTACTCTTTTCAGCAGTCCCTCCGCCTCAAGGGTGTTCAGGTCCTGCCGTATGGTGACGGCCGAGACCTTCAGCATCCGCGAGAGGGTGCTCACGGAGGTATGTCCTTCCTGTCCCAGGATGCGCAGTATGCTGTTGTGTCGTTCGTTCATAAGGCTTATTGCATTGTCAGTGCTGCTGCCCCGACGACGCCGGCGTCGCCGGTGATGGCAGAGCGGGTGATCCTGACCGGGTCGTGGAGCATGTTGCCGGCCAGTTCATAAAAGGTAGAGCGTATTTTTTCGAGGTATACCTCACCCCAGTTCGTCAGGCCGCCGCCCAGCACGATGAGGGGCGGGTTCAGGGTCTGGAAGATGTTGTAGATGCCTATGCCCAGGTAGTGGCCGCACTCCAGGATGATCTCCCGGGAGACGGGATCGTCCATGGCGAGGCCTTTGCCGAGGATCTCCCCGTCGATCTTTGCCGGGTCGAAGCCGGGCAGCTGTTCCAGCCTGCTTTTCTTTCCCTGTTGTATTTTCTTTTCGTAGAGGTGGGGGAGGGCCAGGCCGCTGGCCACGGCCATGAGGCAGCCGTGGTTGCCGCAGGTGCACACCAGGTCGCTGTCCGGAGCTACGATGGTGTGGCCGAACTCGCCGGCGGTGCCGGTGGTGCCGCGGTAGAGGCGGCCGTCGAGGATGATGCCGGCGCCTATGCCTGTGCTGATGGTGAGGAAGACCATGTCGTCATAGCCCTGTCCTTCGCCGAAACGATATTCCCCCCATGCCTGGGCGTTGGCATCATTGTCGAGGGTGACGGGGATGGAGAAATGTCTCTGGAAAGCCCGGCGGAGAGGATAGTCCCTGAAGCCCTTCAGGTTGGAGGTGGTGATCACCACCCCGTCGCGGTAGCGTATGTGTCCGGCAAAGCCGATGCCTATGCCGGGCAGGTCCTGCTCGTCTATACTGTTGCGGCGCAGGAGCGTGCGGATGAGCTGTGCCACCGTCGTCACCAGCCCCTCCTCATCCTGTCCGGCATGGTCGCGCGTATACACCTTGTCCACGATCCTGCCCCTGTCGCTTACCAGGGCCACGGCACATTTTGTGCCGCCGATGTCCACGCCGCAATAGAGGCTGCTCATGGTGTCTCAGCTTATAGAGTGTTCGGTACGTGCGATGATGTCCTCCTGCGTATCGGGAGATAAGGTAGTAAAAAATGCGGAATATCCGGCCACACGGACGATCAGGTCCCTGTGTTTTTCGGGATGTTTTCTGGCATCGATCAGTGTCTCGCGCGAGACGATATTGTACTGTACGTGCCAGCCCTTCAGGTCTTCGAAGAAGGTGCGGATCATGGAGACCAGCTTCTGTTTGTCCTCCTCTTTCCGGATGGTGGCGGGGGAGAGCTTCTGGTTGAGCAGCACGCCGCCCATGATCCTGCGTGTGGGCAGCTTAGATACCGATTTAAATACGGCTGTAGGACCTTTCATGTCTGTGCCTGAGGAGGGTGAGCTCCCCTCGGCCACGGGGGTGTAGGCTTTTCGGCCGTCGGGGGTGGCCGGTACCACGGCGCCGCTGGGCACGTTGGCCGAGATGCTGGAGGTGCCGGCATAGTACCTGCCGCCGATGGGCCCGCGGCCGTAGCGTGTGGTATGGTATTTTTCGAGTTCATGGATGAACTCCATGTAGGCATCCCTCAGCAGCAGATCGACATAGTCGTCGTCGTTGCCGTATTTCGGGGCATGGTTGACAAGCAGCTGGCGTATCTTCTCGCCGGCGGTGCCGGCGAAGTCGCTCTCTATGGCCGCAAGAAGCTCCTCTTTGGTGATCTTCCGCTCTTCGAAGACCAGCTTGCGGATGGCTGCCAGGGCGTTGCCCAGGTTGGCGATGCCCACCTGCAGCCCGGAGATGAAGTCGTACTTCGACCCGCCCTCCTTGATGGTCTTGCCGCGGGGGATACAGCTGTCGACAAAGGCCGAGCAGAGAAGGTCGGGGACGTTCTCCTCGAGGGCGGTATCTACAGCCGTATCTATCTCAACGGTCTTGCGGGTGTAGTACCTGATCTGGTGCTGCCACGCCCGGAAGAGGTCGTCGTAAGAGGAGAAATCGCGAAAGTGACCGGTTCCTTTGTGGAAGGTCTTGCCGGACTCCCGGTCATGGCCGTCATAGAGTGCTGCCAGGAAGACGCGCATCAGGTTCAGAAAGCTCATGCCCGTGCACCGGTAGCCCCATTTCCCGGGTACGGCGATCTCTATACAGCCTATGGCCGAATAGTCGTAAGCATCCTCCGGCTCCACACCCAGGTCGATCAGGCCGGGGATCACCACCTCGTCGTTGTTGAAGGAGGGCATGCCGAAGCCTTTCTCTATGACCCGCATGCAGGCCATCATGAACTCGTTGCTGATGTTCCTGTGGAAGCGAACGGAGAGATTGGGCTGGGTAAGCCTCATTTTCCCCACCGATTCGAGGATGAGGAAGCTCAGCTCGTTGACGGCATCCCTGCCGTCGGGTGTCTGGCCTCCGATGGTGACGTTCTGATAGAGGGGGCCTCCGGCCGAGAAGCGGGTGTGGGACCATGGTCTTATCTTATTGATAGATAATAGCTTTAACCATGTGTTTTCAAGTAATTCCGAGGCAAATGCTTCGGTGATCTTTCCCGTCAGCAGGTCATTGCGGTAGAAAGGGTAGAGGTACTGGTCCATACGGCCCAGGGAGACGGAGTGGCCGTTGCTCTCTATCTGCAGGACCAGCTGAACGA
Organism: uncultured Rikenellaceae bacterium; assembly: GCA_964649775.1. GTDB lineage: Bacteria > Bacteroidota > Bacteroidia > Bacteroidales > VadinHA17 > DRPN01. The sequence goes on along the minus strand of CAZYQV010000145.1, from coordinate 4,974 downwards.
AATAGGTCAGCTGCAGTGCCTGGTAGAAATCCTGCGGGGGTTGTGAGGCGATGGTTTCGCAGTTGCGGGCGATGGCAAGCAGTTCCTCTTTCCGTGTGAGGTCATCCTCATTGCCGGCGAGGGTCTGTGCCAGGTCTCTGTATCTCAGGATGAAGGTTCGGAAGGCCCGGACGGAGATCCTCAGTGCCCTGTAGAAGAGGTCTTTCCGCACCCCTTCCTGTCCGGAGCGGTCGACCTGCCTGTGGTAGAGGGCGATCTCTTCGAGGTACCCGTCAAGACCGGCGGAGAGGATCTTCGGGAAATCCACAGCGATATGACCGTCGCCGGAGGTGAGGTTGCCGGTGGCCTTGATGATGGCGGCATCCTGCAGGTCGCGCAGCTCAGGGGTCATGAGGGCCCGTCCGCGGTCCCAGAGCACCTTGCCCTTCCACCAGCGGGCGATCTCACGCAGCTCTCTCTTGTGCTCTTCGGTGATGAAAAAGGCATCTCCCGGCCGTTTGTCGAGGTCGTCCATCTCTTCCGGCAGCCAGTCGACGGCATATTCGGGAAAGATGGGGGCGGCGCGGTGCTGTGACGACTGGTTTCCGACGATGAGCTCCCCCTCGTCGATGAAGATGGTCATCTCCTGCAACGTCTTCTCCAGGGCCAGCGCCCTCTTGATGATCACCGGCTCCTCTTCGTGCTGCCGGTAAACATCGGTATAGAAACGGGCCCTCTCGGTGCATACCGAAGGTTTGGTGCTCAGGATCTTTTCCCGCAAAAAGGCAATGCGTTCACTGATCTTTTCCGTACGTGTGTCTGTGATCATATCAACCTCCTATCTTTGTGATGATTCCTTTTTTTTCAGCATAACGGACCCAGGGCATCACCTCGTGGTCCGTGACAGGCTTGTGCTCCCCGAAGAAGTATACCTGCCCCAGCATTCTGTATTTCTCCTTCCCCAGCGTGTGGTAGGGGAGGAAGTGTATCTCTCCGATACCCAGTGAAGCAACATAATCGATCATCCGGTGCATCTCTTTTTCCGAGTGGTTGAAACGGGGGATCACCGGTATGCGTATCACCACCCCGGCACCGGAGGCAACCAGTTTCGTGAGGTTCTCCATCACCAGACGGATGTCCCCCTGTGTATAGGTCCTGAACTTTTCGCGGTCGAGGTGCTTCAGGTCGGCCAGGAAAGTATCTACCAGACCCGTACAGGCGCTGATCGCCTCCCACGGCACGTGCAGCGATGTCTCCACATCAACGGGGATCTTTCTTTTTTTCAGCTCCTGCAGGAGGATGATCACCTCTTCGCCCTGTGACAAAGGCTCTCCGCCCGAAAGGGTGACCCCTCCCTGATCCCTGTAGAAAGGAAGATCCTTTTCGATCTCTTCCAGCAGCTCGTCGACTGTTTTTTCTTCGCCCGCAACAGTGAGTGCCCGGGAGGGACAGACATCCCTGAGACGCTCCGGACGGGAGAGCTTCGTACGGTTGATCCGGATCCCGTGACCGACTTTCTTTTTGATAGTCAGGGGCTCTTCAGCCCTGCAGTCCCCAAAATCTTTGCAGAGACGCTCATCATACATCACACTGTATCCGTACGGTATCCCCTCCGGGTTGCTGCACCACATACACCGCAGCGGACACCCCTTATAGAAGATAAGTGTCCGGATGCCTGCTCCGTCGTGTGTTGAGAACCGCTGGATGTTGAAGATCATGAGATCTTGTTCACTTTTGTGTGTCTTGTGAACAAAAATACAATAATTTACGGATGAAAGCAAATATACTTTCGTTTAAAATATTCTGAATACATTCCCGGACCGGGAATACGGGAGGGAGTGTCCGGCTGCATAAGCCGGATCGACTGATCCACAGATCGTAAAGTAGATATTTGGCAGGAGAGAAAAAATGAATTACTTTAAATCCCTGCAAACAATGAACTAAAAGATCAGGATCATGAACATCACCTATTTAGACCCTTTGTCAAAGGGGTGGGAGAGGATGAAGAAAATCCTTTTCCGGCCTTTTGATCTGAACAAATGGTTCATGCTGGGTTTTTCCGCTTTTCTTGCGGATCTGCTCGGAGGGAGTTTCAGTTATTCCAACACATTGCGGGAAAAGATAGACTTGCATAATTACGATATAACGGATGGCATGCGGAAGGCATGGGAGTGGCTGGCTGACAATCCATTATGGTTCGGACTGATCGCATCGGGGAGCCTCCTGGTCATCGCATTGCTCGTCCTGTTCAACTGGCTCAGTTCGAGAGGCAAGTTCATGTTCCTGGACAATGTGGTCCATGACACGGCGTTGATAGAAGCGCCCTGGAAGGAATTCAGGAAGGAGGGGAACTCGTTGTTTCTCTGGAGGCTGGTTTTCGGAATCATTATCTTCGCCGGACTTTTGCTGCTGGGAATCCTTTTCTTCACGACCTTTTCCTTCGGGATATCGGAAGATTTCGGGTTAGAATTGCTTTTTCCTGTTTTGTGGCTTATCCTGTTGTTCCTGCTCTGGATAGTAGTAGTGGGTTATATCTCTCTTTTCCTGAATGATTTCGTCGTGCCGATCATGTACAGGTACCGTATCAGTACCACAGCGGCGTGGAGGAGGTTCCTGCCGTTGCTGAAAGAGCATTTCTGGTATTTTTTCCTGTACGGCCTGTTCATTTTTTTTATTGGTATTGCCGTGACCATAGCATTGATCATCGCGGCTCTGATGACCTGTTGTATCGGTCTGCTGCTGCTGGTGATCCCGTATATCAATTCGGTAGCACTCCTGCCGGTTACCGTTACGTTCCGTTCGCTTAGCCTGTATTTCCTGGAGCAGTTTGGTCCGGATTACCGCCTTTTCACTGAAGAGGCAGCGGATGCCGCCGTACCCGGGGAGATCAGGGAATAAACCGGTCAAAGAAGAAACCCTTATGCAGATACGTTACGAACCTTTCCGGAGAAGATCAGCGGAGGGGGCTGTCCGCATGCTGTGGAGCGTTTTGCTGCTGCTTTTTTTACTTTTCCCTTTCCTCACGGATCACGGCCATACGGGACTTACCTGCAAATTCCATGAAATGACGGGACTGAGTTGTCCCACATGCGGCATGTCTCGTTCGCTGTACGAACTTGTCCATCTCCACCTGGCAGACTCCTTCGGATACCATCTTTTCGGTCCGTTCGTTTATTTCCTGGCAATCGTATTCTTTATAAAGATTTCCTTGGAAAATCTACTGGGACTCCGCATTGCTTTCGGGATGAAAAACAGGATCGCAGGACGCGTGATCCTTTGGACAGGTCTGCTGTGGATCCTTTACTGGCTTGTGAGGATGGCCACAGAGCTGTATTCCTGAAAGGATCAGAACTATACACAACGTAAAGACCGGGAAAATTACTAATTGAATAAATGACCTATAATAAATATTATGTTAACTTTCAATAATAAAAAGTCAGGGGAACCATCAGGTCCCCCTAACCTATTTATGAAAACCTTTATTTATTTATTTTCAGTTCCTGAGGAATTCTTAATAGCTTCGAGTTCTTTCACGATCTTATCCCGTTTGTCATACATGTGCAGACGGTAATAGAGCACCTTAAGGGTTTCGAGCGTATTGATCTCTTTGGGATCGAGCTCATGGGCTTTTTCAAGGTATGGTAGTGATTCTTTAAATATTTCATCCGCATGAGACACACATTCCTTGAATTTCTCATTGTCCATGATCTCATTACACTTATTGAATTTTGTAACCCCGTCGTTAAATATGAGGGCTCCAAGGTTGTAATAAGCGTTCAGGTATGTAGAATCCTTTTCGATCGACTTTTTGTATGCTGCGATGGCCTCCTGATGTTTTCCGAGTTTGTCGAGGGCAAGTCCTTTGGCAAAATAGAGAGAGGCATTCCCGGGATCCTGCTGCATGGCTTTGTCGATATAATCGATGGCAGCCTGGCTGTTGTCCTCAACCAGCAGGTAATAATTGATCAGCTCAAATATGATGCTTTTATCCGTAGGATTTTTTTCAAAACCTTCCTGGAGCACTTTCAGGCCGGTGAGGGTATCCCCTTTTTCAAGATATGCATTTTTCAGCAGCACATAGGCAGCCCCACCGCCGTAGCCCATGTCTTTTGCTTTTGTCAGATATTCGATCGCCTTATTCCATATTTTGCCGTTGTATGCGCTGAGGCCGGCATTATAAATGATAGAGGTGTCTACGGCGCCGTTGAATATGGGGTCCTCCCCTACTTTCAAAGCATAATCGAAATACTCCATGGCTGATTTGTACTCTTTCTTCTTGAACTCTTCGACCGCTGCGTTGATGAAGTCAGCGTTCAGCATGGGCAGGTAGATCTCGATCGTCTTTTGTATTTTCTTTTTCTCGTCGAGCTGTATGGCTTTCTGGTAGCTCTCCCACGCCTTTTTCAGCGGGTCGTCGACAAGGTTCCTGATCTTGGGATCTTTTGATTCCCCGATCTTTTGGAGGATACGGCCTTTGGCATAATAGGTCTTGTAATAATTGGCTGTTTTTTCGTTTTTTTCGGCGACCTGTATGGTTTGCCAGGCTTTTTCGATTTCTCCGTTGTCAAGGTATGTCAGTGCCGAGGTCACCTTGCCTTTTTGGGCCAGGGCGACAGACCCGGCAAAGAGCAGTCCCACAAGTATGAACGTTACTTTTCTCATTTTGAATAGGTTTAGTTAGGAAAATTTTTCAAAAATAACGAATTTCTTTATTCAGTTGCAAAATCTTTGCCAGAAAAAACGTATTTACGCTTTCTCACCGGTATCTCCGCCTTCCGGGGCCTCGTTGTCGACGTTCTCTTCGCCGGCGTCCTGTGTCTCCACATAGGTGACGGCAGCGATGGAGTCGCCCTCTCTGATGTTGATGAGGCGGACGCCCTGTGTGGCCCGTCCCATGACGCGTATCTCGCTGACGGGCATGCGGATGATCACGCCCGAGCGGTTGATGATCATCAGGTCGCCTGCGTCGGTGACCGCCTTCATGGCGATGAGGGC
>CAZYQV010000144.1:0-5495 GCA_964649775.1 uncultured Rikenellaceae bacterium | reverse complement strand
CGCCTCGCCGGCAATACGAAAAGCGATCCTTCTCAATTTTTCCTTTTTCTCATCCTGCTTCCCCTTATCAGGGACAATCACGATCCACAGACGGTGATCATAACGGTTCAGGAGAGCATAACCCTCTCTCCCCGACAGGCTTTTTCTGACAAAGGCCCTTTCCCGCTCGTCCTGCAGCTCCCGCAACGCAGCAGCCTCATCGGCAGCCACCAGGACGGTCGAACGGCCCTCTTTGATCTTTCCCCTGAGAATTATTTCGGTAGTATACATTGTTCTTTAAATTTAATCAGTATGCAAATGTAAAAAAAAAGCCACTCCTCATAAGTATTTGGAGTGGCATTATTCTACCCTCTGAAGGATATATTTTCTATTTCCCCCCGGGGAGGAACTTAAGTGTATAGAGAATGCTTTCCACCTGCCGCATCAGTTCCCTTTTCTTTTCTCCGGGACCGTAGACAAAACCTTCGACAGTCAACACCCGTCCCCTGCTCTTGTCTACCGTGGTAATGCTCACAAAAGGCCCTCCCATGAAACCGTTCTCCAGTTTCCACAGGCCTCGCAACTCGGCATAATACTGTCCGTCTTTTTCATACGCCCTGAAATGAGGTGGGATCAGCCGCTCCGTAGCCATATAGGTGCCTTCGATCTGGCCATGCACATACTTTTTAAGAACACGGTCGCGTATGTCCGCCAGGCTGTCGGCATTGAAGATCTTGTCGGTGGTATAAGGATAGGTATAGATCAGGATGCCCTGGCTGGTGCGGGGCGTCTCACTGGCAATCCACACAAAGCCCGTGGTATCCAGATCGAGGGAATACCCCTTGGGGATGTCCAGGGAGATGCCGAATTTCTTTTCGATCTTTTTTCGTATGTCCGTGGCCAGATAGTGCTTGTAGTATTCGATGATCCGCTGCCTTTCCATATCGTTGATCTTCTTCACCAGCGACGCTCCTCCTTCCGTGATGGCACGGGCCATCGCCGCAGCATCGGGAGCGGTTATGTCGATAATCATCTGGGGGGTGGCCCACCGGTCACGGGTGACCGCTATGCGCGGCTCCTTGTACTCGCTTCCCGTCTTCATGAAGAGGATGTTGCGATGGGTGTGGAACATCTTGTCAAACTGTCCCGGCGTGACATGCAGGATATTGAAAACTGGCTCCGCCTGCGGCAGGTAAGGCACCTCCTGCGAAAAGAGAGCACGCAGCGTGTCGCCCGCAGGACCGTTCCAGAGAGCCTCCGGCGCCACGACCAGCACCTCACCGGCCGAGCCCGACACCTTGGGCTTCATCGTCTCCTGTTTCACCTTACAGCCGGAAGCCGCAAAAAGCAGGATGAGATAGATTATGTTGATCCGTTTCATCGGTTTTTTTCTTTAAAAGGTTTTCCGGCAATCCGCCGGGACAATCTCCCGGCACATTCCCGCTCCCCTCCAATACAAAAACTGTGCCTCAACAGGTCTTGTCATCACTGAACGACCCGTTGATGGTGGGATCTCCGGACCACAGCAGGATCATTTTGTGCCGCTCTCGCCATTCTCACTCTGCGGCTCCGGCTCGTCTTTGGTAGCCTTTTTGAACTCTTTCATGCCCTGGCCCAGACCCCTCATCAGCTCGGGGATCTTACGCCCTCCGAAGAGCAGTACCAGCACCAACACAATGATAACGATCTCCGTGGGCCCGAACATACCGGCTAAAACAAAACTTAAAGTCATGACTTTCTGTTTTTTAAAGATTATTACCTAACAAAGTTACTCATTATTTCTCAAAAGCGTCCCCTCATCCCCCTATTTATGGAACAACCTGAAAATATCATTCCCGTTTGCATACAACAACAGGGCAAAAAGCAGGATCATCCCGGCGATCTGAGCATATTCCAGGAACTTCTCCCCCGGCTTTCTGCGGGTGATCAGCTCATAGAGGATGAACAACACATGTCCGCCGTCCAGTCCCGGTATGGGCAGAAGGTTCATGATGGCCAGAATGATCGAAAGGAAAGCCGTAAGGTTCCAGAAAGAATACCAGTCCCATACCGGCGGGAAGATGCTGCCGATGGTGATGAAGCCACCCAGCGACTCGTAAGCTTTTGTTTTGGGCGTGAAGATCAGCTTGATCTGCTTCAGGTAATCCCCGGTGGTCTTCACCCCCTTGCGGATACCTGCCGGGATCGACTCCCAGAAAGAATACCTGATCCGTTTGTATTCAAAGACATGGGAAAAGTCGGTCGAAACGCCGATCATCCCCGCATCAGACAGACGCAGGGGCACATTCATCAGTGCCGAATCCCGCTCGATGGTCAGCACAACCTCTTCCCCCTTATGAGAAAGAAGATACTCCCGGAACCTGTCATAATACTTAAAACGGATGCTGTCCACCGCCACGATGCGATCTCCTTTTTTCAGGCCGGCAGCCCTGGCAGGAGAGTCTTTCGTAAAACCCTGCACAATGAACGGATCAAAAGGCAGGCGGGGCTGGATCATCCCCTGACCTTTCAGCAGTTTGGGGAAGACAGAATCGGGAATCGCAAGGGTGAATACCCTGCCGTCCCGTTCCACCTGAAGTGTATGGGCATGGTTCAGGACGATCTCGGGAAGGATCTTGTTGAAATCTTCTACCTTCAACGAGTCTATGGCAATGATCCTGTCGCCGTTACGCAGGCCTATCTCCTGACCCGTCTGGTCCACCAGGATGCCGTACTTCACGTTCTCGTTGGGGAGGTACTGCTCTCCCCATACGAACATCACGGCAATATAGATCACAAAAGCCAGGAGGAAATTCACCAGGATACCCCCCAGCATGATCAACAGACGCTGCCAGGCCGGTTTCGACCTGAACTCCCAGGGCTGGGGAGGCTTTTTCATCTGCTCCCGGTCCATCGACTCATCAATCATGCCGGCGATCTTCACATACCCTCCCAACGGCAGCCAGCCGACACCGTATTCTGTCTCCCCTCTCTTTATCTTGAACAACGAAAACCAGGGGTTAAAAAAAAGATAGAACTTCTCCACCCGTGTTTTGAAGATCCTGGCAAAGGTAAAATGTCCCAGCTCGTGGAGGATCACCAGGATTGAAAGGCTCAGCAACAGTTGTGCAACTCTGATCAGTATATCCATTTTCTTTCTTTATCGTCGTTTTATCAATTCTGCAGCGATCCTGCGTGCTTCCCTGTCGGAGGCGGTCAGATCGTCAAAGGAAGGGCCCGTCATGTAAGAAGCTTTCTGCATGGTCTTCTCAATGATGTCGGACATCTCCCGGAAGGCTGCCCTCCCCGAGAGGAAAGCTTCCACCGCGATCTCGTTGGCTGCATTCAGGATGCAGGGCATGTTGCCCCCACGCTCCAGTGCATAATACGAGAGCGCAAGATTACGAAATTTTTTTGTATCGACAGGCAGAAAAGTGAGCTCTGCCGGCCGGGTGAAATCAAAACCGCCCCAGGGCGAATCATACCGTTCCGGCCAGGAGAGGGCCAGCAGGATAGGCACCCGCATGTCCGGGTTGCCCAGCTGTGCCTTGATGGAGCCGTCGCGGAACTGTACCATGGAGTGGATCACCGACTGGGGATGGATGACCACCTCGATGGCCGAAGGATCCATATCAAAGAGCCACCGCGCCTCGATCACTTCAAAGCCTTTGTTCATCAGCGAGGCCGAATCGATGGTGATCTTGCTGCCCATCTTCCAGTTGGGATGTTGTAGCGCCTCTTCCGGCGTCACTCCCGTCATCTCTTCGGCAGTCATCTCCCGGAAAGGACCGCCCGACGCTGTGAGGATGATCTTCTCCACGGCACCCTGCTCTTCACCCATCAGGCACTGGAAGACGGCCGAGTGTTCCGAATCGACCGGCAGAATAGGGCTCCCTTTCTCCCGGGCTTTCTTCATCACCTGTTCGCCGGCCACCACGATGGTCTCCTTGTTGGCCAGGGCGATCACTTTGCCCGCCTCCAGGGCTGTCATCGTAGGCTTCAGCCCCGAAAAACCCACCAGCGCCACCACCGCTATCTGCGAGGAGGGATCGCCGGCGATCTCCAGGATACCCTCTTCCCCCGCAAGCACCTCCACCGGCAGGCCGGCGAGCGCCTCCTTCACCTCATCATAGAGAGACTCCTCGCCGATGGCTACCTTCTGCGGCAACAGCTCCCGCGCCTGCTCGATAAGAAGGGAAGCATTGCTGCCTGCTGTCAGCCCCGTGACCCGGAACTCTCCGGGATGAAGACGCACCACCTCAAGGGTCTGCGTGCCGATGGAGCCCGTCGAGCCCAGTATGCAGATGTTTTTAACCATAGGCGACGTATTTTATTTGCGGCAGCTCACTCAGAAGATGATGTATTTTTCGGGATCGATCGGCTGACCATTGTACCAGAGCTCAAAATGGAGATGAGGCCCTGTGGTGTACAGCTCGCCGGTGGTGCCGATGAGGGCAATGTCCTCGCCGGTCCTGACCACGGCCCCCACATTGCGCAGGATCCTGCTGTTGTGCTTGTATATGGATACCAGGTTGTTGTTGTGCTGCACGGCAATGACATATCCTGTCTCGAGCGTCCAGCCGGTGAAGATCACCGTACCGTCGAGGGTGGAATGGACTACCCCGCCCGGCACCCCTACGATGTCGGTGGCAAAGTGGCTGCGGGCCGGATCAAAATGTGAAGAGATGATCCCCTTCACCGGCGGGAAGAAAGCCATTTTATAAAAGGCCATCTGCCGGTCGCTGTAATCACGCATCACGGAGAGGTTGAACTCCTCCTCCGACTCGATCTGCTGGCGCAGCAATGAGTCTTCCGCCGAACGGGAGAAATTGATCTCATCCTGGCTCATCAGCGTGTCGGCATCGCTGGTGAAATTTTCAGGCGTCTCGCCGTTGATGATCTTCTGGATATTGTTCAGATAGAGATCCCTCAGCTTGATCTCATGCTCGAGGGAGTCGAGCAGGATAGCGTTGCGAACGATGTCCTCACGTACCGTGACGTCGGGATATCCCGGTATCATCTCCCGCAGATCGGTGAAAGCGATCAGCAACGACACGATCAGGATGATCCCGAGGATAAAGGAAAAAAGTGCTGCCACGAAGCCGGCCCGTGTAATACGTATGTTCCATATCTCTTCAAAGGTCTCCTCACGCGAGAGGGTCAACCGCAGCTTCTCCGTCCAGTTTCTTTTATTCTTTTTTTCCTCTACCATTTCCCCGTTTCAGCATTTTGAACAGCGATCAAAATTACAACAAATATTTTGTTATTAGGAATGAATATGCTATTTTTGCAATCCGATACTGCGGGGTGGAGCAGTGGCAGCTCGTTGGGCTCATAACCCAAAGGTCGCAGGTTCGAGTCCTGCCCCCGCTACCAGACAAGACACCTCATCATTTTTTGATGAGGTGTCTTCTTTTTTACCTGTCTGTTCCTTTGAAAACGTGCACTTTAAGGAGAACAATGCATTTACTTTCGAAGTTAGATATTGCCTATTATCCGTATTAATGACCAACCCTTGCGGAAATACGAGTTTCTGG
>CAZYQV010000143.1:0-5703 GCA_964649775.1 uncultured Rikenellaceae bacterium | reverse complement strand
GCGGCAGGAGGCACGCTGATCCTCCTCTTTCCCCGCCACGTGATAGCCGGCCCGCACGAGGGCTTTGGCGATCCAGGGCACCTGTGAGGGGTCTCCCGCCAGGGCGACCGTTTCTTTGTCCGTATGATGGGGGATGTGCAGGCCGCGGCCTATCTCATAGCCGATGCCTGTGTTGCGGAAGAGAGGCTCCAGCAGCCCCTCCCTGAGCAGGTCTTCGGGACTTCCTTCAAAAGCCTTGTCGGGGTAGAGGAGCCATATCTTGTCTGCCGTTTCGAGGAGGAACTCCAGGTCGTGGGAGGAGAAGACGAATAATTTCCCCTCTTTTTCGGAGATCTTCCTCATCGTCTGCAGCACCTCATACCTGTTGGGTATGTCGAGGAAGGCAGTAGGTTCGTCGAGCAGGATCACCGGCGTCTCCTGTGCCAGGGCGCGGGCGATGAGGGTGCGCTGCCGTTCGCCGTCGGAGAGCTCTCCCAGCATCGTCGTGCGCATGGCCGTGAGGTGTACCTCTTCGAGGGCGCGTCTTACGGCCTCCTCGTCGGCGGGGGTGAGGCGTCCCTGCCATCCCGTGTAGGGATAGCGTGCCATGGCCACGGTGTCGTACACCGTCAGACGGCTCACCGGCAGGTGGCCTGCCGGCACGAAGCTGCATATCCTGGCAAAGTCGTTGCGGGCATATCCCCCGAGCGGCTTGTCCTGCAGCAGCACCCTGCCGCCGAGGGGCAGCTGCTGGCGGGCCAGCGTGCGCAGCAGGGTGCTCTTGCCCACACCGTTGGGTCCCACGATGCCGGTCATCTCGCCGGCGGTGGCGGTGAAGGAGAGGGGCACCGTCAGCGGCAGCTCCTTGCGGCCTTTCCTGTATCCTATGCGCAGCTCTTCGAGGGTGATCAAGGTCTTTAATTTTATTACATGAGTGAGGATAGTCTCTGTCGTTGCAAGACCATCCAGATGATCATCGGTATGCCCAGTACGGCCGTCACGGCGTTGATGGGCAGCACGCCGCCCTCTCCCGGCAGGTGGGAGAGGATGTCGCTCAGCAGCAGGAGCGAGGCCCCCAGCAGGAGGGTGGCGGGGAGCACCTGCCGCACGTCGGAGGTGCGCAGCATGATGCGCGCCAGGTGGGGCACCACGATGCCCACGAAGCCTATGGGGCCGCAGAAGGCTGTCACCCCCCCGGCCAGAAGACCCGTGACCAGGAAGATGAGGATGCGTGTGCGGCGTATGTGCATGCCCACACTGCGGGCATAATCCTCTCCCATGAGGAGGAGGTTCAGCGGCCGTACCAGCAGGAGGGTGAGCAACACACCAAAGGCCACCAACAGGGCGAGGAGGAGGGTCTGTGACCCCGTGACGCTGGCCAGGCTGCCCATGGTCCAGACGACGAACACCTTCAGCAGCGTCTCGTTGCTGAAGTACTGCAGGATGGAGACGAGGGCCGTCACGGCGCTGCCGAACATGATGCCCAGGATGAGGATGGTCATGATATCGCGTACACGCAGGGAGACGGCCATGATCAGCAGGAGCACCGCCGTGGCGCCGGCGACGGCGGCGGCCATGACGGTAGTGTTGGCGGCCAGCGTGCCGCCGGCAAAGGAGAGGAGCGCGGGGAAGCCCAGCACGAGCAGGGCTACCCCCAGGCTGGCGCCGGCGCTGATGCCCAGCACATAAGGCCCGGCCAGAGGGTTGCGGAAAAGGGTCTGCATCAGCAGACCACTCACCGAGAGGGCTACACCCGCCAGGATGGCCGTCCACATGCGCGGCAGCCGGAAACGGTGCAGGATGACGGAGACATCATCCCCGCTGCCGGGGTGGAGAAGAGCGTCGGTGATCTCCCGGAAAGAGAAGTGCACGGAGCCCGTATAGAGGTCCGCCAGCGCCAGCAGCAACGGCAGCACCGCCAGGATCAGCCAGATATGATATCTCCGTTTTCTCATGCCCTCATGCTCAATACTTGTTTCTTAACGTTGCCCGTTACAACTCGTAACCCGGAACTTACAACCCGCAACTCACAACTATTTTAACTTTCTGTAGTAATTCAGACCTCTTTCCCCGTTTCCCCCGAATATCTTCTGCAGGTCCTCCAGGATAATGTCGGGGTGCACCACGCCGCTCTCCCAGTAGTCGTTGCCGCCGGTCTCGTTGAGGCGGGCATCGTTGTTGTACACCCTGCCGGTCTTCACGGGCCGGAAGAGGCCCAGCCGTTCGTCGGTGGCGGTGATCTCCTGCAGGGAGGAGGCTGTCCCGCAGTTGATCCAGATGTCGGCGTCGCCCGCCTTCCTGAATACTTTCTCTATGTCCATGGGCACGGCGTCGCCCGAGGCGATGTCGTCCCACACATAACGGCCGCCGGCATCGCGGATGAAAGCGGCCGTGAGGCTGCCGTTGCCCGGCACGTACCACACCTCGTTCCAGGGAAGGCCGGTCATCACGAGAGGCCTGCGGGCAGTGTCTCTCACCTGGTGCTGCAGACTGTCGTAGCGCGCTGCCAGCGAGTCGGCGAAGCGCGCCGGCCCGCCGGTCATGCCGAAGAAAGCTCCGAAGAAACGGATCCACTCGGCCCTCCCCAGGGGGGTGCGCTCCAGGTAGTCGCCCACGATGACGGCCGGTATGTTGAGGGATGCCAGCCGTGCGGCGGTGCCCTTGACGGCGGGGCCTATGCCGTAGAGGAAGACCACGTCGGGCCGCAGCTGCACGATCAGCTCGTAGTTCATGTTGCGGTCGTAGCCGATGTCCTTCACCCCGCCGGCAGCGATGCGCCGCCGCAGGGTGCTGTCGCAGATATAGTCCCTGCCCGATATGCCGACGATGCTGCTGCTCCTGCCCAGGGCGCTGAGGAAAGCCACGTGGGTGGTGGAGGTGCATACCACCCGCCGCACAGGGGCATGGACGACCACGGCAGCCTGCGGCCGCTGTTCTCTCTTATTGTCGCGGATGATGAGGTAGGTGAAACGCTCTTTCTTATCTCCCTGCCAGGGGTTGACGACCTGTGCCCGCACGATGCCGGCGGCCGTATCCAGGAGGAACCCTCCGGCATAGTGCACAGGCAAAGGATGCCACGCGGCCCTGCCGGAGCTGTCCTCTCCTTTGCTCCTCCCGCATCCGGCAGGAACGGTGATGACAGCGAGGAGCAGCAGGGGCAGGACAAAGCCGGAAAAGCGGAGGGAGGGCATGGGCTACCGTTTTTGGATGATGAGCTTGTTCCTGTATATCTTTCCGGGGGTCTCCAGGACGACGAGATAGACGCCCTCCCTGAGGCCGGCGAGGGGGATGTGCAGGCTCCCCTGCCAGGGGTGGTATACCCGCTCCCTTACCACCTTGCCTGCCAGGTCGGTGATGTGCAGGGTGCCGCCGGCGAGGATGCCGTCGTCGGGCAGGATGGTTATCTGGTCGCTGGCAGGGTTGGGATAGAGCAGCAGGAGGGCCTGTTGTCCGGCCGTCCGCGGGGAGAAGATGCCCAGGTCGGGGATCTCCTGACACATCACGGGACTGATGGCCAAGGAGATATATACCGAATGTCCCGGCGTGCCGCTGAAGGCTGTCCAGGAACCGTTCTGGTAATAGTAAGCCGTGTTGTCACCGTAGGTGTCGCGTGCCTCCGTCTGGAAAACAGCGAACTGGTCGGTGAGGGGGTCACCCACATTGTTGTCGTAGTACACCTCAAACCCTGCAAAGAAGTTGCCCTCGACGGTGACGAGCGTGTCGAAGTCGATGAAGTTCCATACAGAGTCCCGGAAAAAGCTCAGCGTCACATCTTTCTCCACGATCACCTCTTCCGGTTTTGAGCTGCCCGACCATATCCTGACGGTGATGTGGTCGGAGGCGGCGTCGTATTTAACGATGCCCGGTTTTATGTAGATGCCGGTCATGGAGATATAGGTGGTGTTCTCGAACTGTTCGGCATACAGGGAGGTACGGTCGGTGTTGTGGCCCGTCCAGTAGCCGCCGTCCGTACCGGCATAAGGATCGAGAGTGAGTGTCTCTCCCTCTTCGATGTTGGTGAGGGTGTCGCACGATTTTGTCGCGCCCGTGTAGGGATCAAAGCCGTTCCACAGCTGAAACCCGAACTCTTTGGGGTCTAGCCAGTGCTTCAGCTGTTCCGACGTGTCGGCGTAATCATCCCATTGTGCCGAGAGCTTCTGGAAATAGTCGTTTATCGAGTTGCCGCAGTGGGCATCTCCTCCCGAGAGGGTGCCCACCACGCGGTGGTGGGCGTCAAAGAGAGGAGCTCCCGACGATCCCGGCTCGGTGGTGCCCACGTCCCACTGGAGGATCTTCCAGAAGGTGTTCTCGTCGTAAACGTCGTAGCTGGCCGTCACCGGCTCCTCGTTGTCGACGGATATCTTCTTGACGTCGCCCTGAGGGTGGTGGATGGTGACGGTGGGCGGGGCGGGGGTGTTGTCCGACACGTCCCAGCCGGCATAATAAGGGTAAAAGGTGAACGGCGGATATCGGCTCATCTTCACGAGGGTGAAGTCGAGGTTCTTGGCACGGGCGATCATCTCCGACCCCGAGATGCTTTTGTTGACCGATCCGTCGGGACCGTTACAGTATGGGCTCTCATAGCCGAAGACGAAGACCGAGTTGGCGGCATCATCGTCGCTCTCGATGCCGTGACCGGCCGAGAGGATGTACGGCGTGGCGTCGTTGACGGCTGTGTTCATGAGCACGCCGGTGCACAACTCGTTGTTGTTGATGAAGATGCGCACCACCGAGCGTTTGTCTTCCTGCCAGTTGTCCCCCGCGCTGCAGTTGATGTCCGTGTTGCAGGGACCTGACGAGCCGAAGAAACCGTCTTTCCCCCGGGGGTCATGGAAGATGTCGAGGTACCCGATGCTTACTTTCGTGATGACCAGCCCGTCATGGGAGTCCTTCCCCCGGGGAAGATGGTACTCGACGATCAGCGTGCCGCCGGGAAGAGGCTGTACCGCCAGGGAATGCCAGGGTTTGTTATTGTCGTCGGTGAAAGCCCCCAGGACATGTCTTCCGGAAGGATCGTAGATGAACACACGCTCGCCGGCGTCCAGGCGGTAACGGCCGAAGGTGAGACCCAGCGAACGGGCTCCCTTGTAGCGGATCACCATGCGCCACACCTTCTCCCCGCCGGGGAGCACCTCCCATGTGCCGTGGGTGGCCGGCGTGAAGCGTACGGCGATGTCCTCGGCAAAACGCAGGACACCCTCCTTGCGGGGCAGGTCGCGGGCGGCCAGCTCCTCAAACGCCGGCAGCTGACCCGTCAGGTCTTCCACCGGTATGCGGGAATAGTCGTCCACAGGTGCCGGCACACCGCCGTGTCCCAATTGTGCGAAAAGGACTGGGGCCGGTATCAAAAAAAGAAACAATAACGCGGTCTTCTTTACAACTGTTGTCATATACATATTCTTTTTAAGGAGAGAGAGTCCTCGTCCGGCCTCTCCCTCCATGAACGATCATCCAGGCACGCAAAATACATCATTCTTTTTGAAATACGGTCCGTCCCCTGCTGTTTTTCCCTGTCTGTGGGAGGCGTTCGCTTATGGTTTTCTGTTGAAATATACGCCGTTGGGGGCGATGCCTACCTGTACGGTGTCCTGGAGCACGCCATTGGGGCTGTAGCGGCTGAGGAGGCCGGCACTGCTGAAGTCTTTGGCGTCGGTGACATAGATGAGACCGGTGGCGGGATCGGTATCCAGACCGTAAAAGCTGCCGGGGATAAGGGGGGTGTCG
>CAZYQV010000142.1:0-5255 GCA_964649775.1 uncultured Rikenellaceae bacterium | reverse complement strand
ATATTACGAACAGGGGTTCCATTACCGGAGCCATCCCCGTTATATCTACATGCAGACCCGCGGCTACCCTGTGAAGGTCAAGGAGTACGGTTATGGTTATGAGGTGATCACCGAGGTGAAGAAAGCCCGCGAGCGCAAGCTGTCCGACTCGGTCTTCAAGTTGCCGGGCCATCCGCGGAAAGTCACCCTCAAAGAGCTGAACCAGCAGTAACCACTCTTTTTGTATATTTTCCTGTAGGTTACCGGCGATTGTCCTATCTTTGCGATAAGAAAAAGGAGCGAACCGACGCATGAAGAATATCCGGAATTTTTGTATCATAGCCCATATCGATCACGGGAAGAGCACGTTGGCTGACCAGCTGTTGCTGCAGACGGGATCGTTGACCGACCGGGATTTTCAGGAGCAGGTGCTGGATGATATGGATCTGGAGCGCGAGCGGGGCATCACGATCAAGAGCCATGCCATCCAGATGGAATATCCTTATGAGGGGGAGGTGTACCAGCTCAATCTCATTGATACGCCGGGTCATGTGGATTTCTCCTATGAGGTGTCGCGCTCCATTGCGGCCTGTGAGGGAGCTCTGTTGGTGGTGGATGCCACGCAGGGGATCCAGGCGCAGACCATCTCAAACCTTTACCTGGCCATCGAGCACGATCTGGAGATCATCCCTGTGCTCAACAAGATGGACCTGGCCAATGCCATGCCCGAAGAGGTGAAGGACCAGATCGTCGACCTGGTGGGGTGCAGCCGTGAGGAGATCCTCGAGGCCAGCGGCAAGACGGGCATGGGTGTGGAGCGTATCCTGCAGGAGATCATCCACAAGGTGCCGCCGCCGCAGGGCGATCCGTCGGCACCGCTGCAGGCACTGATCTTCGACTCCGTATACAACCCTTTCCGTGGTATTTATGCGTATTTCAAGATCTTCAACGGCGAACTCCGTCAGGGCGATCATGTGAAGTTCGTGGCTACGGGCAGGGATTATGTGGCGGATGAGATCGGAGTGTTGAAAATGGAGAACGAGCCGCGCAAGGTGCTGCGCGCCGGCGATGTGGGTTATATCATCTCCGGGATCAAGAACTCCAGCGAGGTGAAGGTGGGGGATACGATCACCCATGTGGAACGTCCCTGCGGGCAGGCCATCGAAGGGTTTGAGGATGTCAAGCCGATGGTCTTTGCCGGGATCTACCCTGTGGATGCCGATGATTATGAGGAGCTGCGGGCCTCGATGGAAAAACTGCATCTCAATGATGCCTCGCTCACCTTCGAGCCGGAGTCGTCGGCAGCACTGGGCTTCGGTTTCCGCTGCGGTTTCCTGGGGCTCCTCCACATGGAGATCATCCAGGAAAGACTCGACAGGGAGTTCAATATGAATGTTATCTCGACGGTCCCCAACGTCTCCTACCGTGTGTACACCACCCAGGGCGAGATGGTGGAGGTGCACAACCCCTCGGGTTTGCCGGATCCTACCCACATCGATCACATCGAAGAGCCTTATATCAACGCCCAGGTGATCTCCAAATCGGAGTTTGTCGGACCCATCATGAAGCTCTGCATCGACAAACGGGGCGTGCTGAAGAACCAGGTATACCTGACGAGCGACCGTGTGGAGCTCACCTTCGAGATGCCCCTGGCAGAGATCGTCTTTGACTTTTATGACAAGCTGAAGAGCATCTCGAAGGGATATGCCTCTTTCGACTATTATACGTCGGGCTACCAGAGGGCCTCGCTGGTGCGTCTCGACATCCTGCTCAACGGAGAGATGGTGGATGCCCTCTCTACACTGATACACCGGGATTATGCATACAGTTTCGGGAGACGCATCTGCGTGAAGCTGAAAGAGCTGATCCCCCGCCAGCAGTTCGACATCGCGATACAGGCGGCCATCGGCTCGAAGATCATCGCGCGGGAGACGGTCAAAGCCCTGCGGAAGGATGTGACAGCAAAATGTTACGGCGGCGACATCACCCGTAAACGCAAGCTGCTGGAGAAACAGAAAAAAGGAAAGAAACGCATGCGGCAGGTGGGGAACGTCGAGGTCCCCCAACAGGCTTTCCTGGCCGTACTGAAACTTGACTGATCTTTTTTCGTATGCGAGGTCGTGTATCCACAAAGAAGATCCGATCGTTCATTACATTTTATTCAAAAACCAACTTAAAAAAACAGCTGTCATGAAAAAGTATTTTTTTGTATCCCTCATAGGTCTGGTTTTTCTTTTTCCCTCGTTAGAAGCACAGGAGTGCGTGTCCTATTTCCCGATGCAGAAGGGAAAGGTGTTGAAATACCAGTATTATGATGCGAAGCACAAGCCCTCCAGCACGATGTATTACAATGTTAAAGATGTTGAGCAGACAAACGAGGGGGAGAAGATCATCCTGGAGCAGTGGTTTGAGACCCCGGAGGGGGATGTGGTGGATACCTTTCTTTTGAATTTTTATTGCAAGGGGGGGGAATTCTATATCGACATGAAATCTTCGCTTTTTGGTGTTCTCAGCAAATACGAGGGCATGGATATGGAGGTGAGTTCACATGATCTGGCCCTTCCTGCAAAGATGAATGTGGGAGATGTGTTGCCCGACGGTGAGGTGACGGTGGTGATCAAGAACAACGGTATCAAGATGGTGACGATCACCTCGGCGGTACACAACCGGAAGGTGGAGGCAAAAGAGAAGGTGACGACCCCGGCCGGCACGTTTGACTGTATCAAGGTGACGTACGACACGGACGGGAAGGTGGGTTTTGTGAAGACCCATGCCAAGGGAGCCGTCTGGTATGCGAAAAAGATCGGGACGGTAAAATCGGAGAGCTACAACAAAAAAGGAAAGCTGGAGGGGAGTACAGAGCTGGTGGAGATCAGATAGCCTGTTGTCAGCAGATGAGCCTGTATCCTTTGCCGTGGATGTTGATGATCTCCACGGCAGGGTCGTCTTTCAGGTATTTCCTCAGCTTGGTGATGTATACGTCCATGCTGCGGGCGTTGAAATAGTTGTCGTCCATCCAGATGGTGCGCAGGGCGAAGTTCCTCTCGAGGATGCGGTTGCGGTGGTTGTAAAGCAGACGCAATAACTCCGACTCTTTGGTGGTGAGTTTCTGTACTTTGTCGCCGAGGTGCAGTTCCTGTTTTTTGGTGTCAAAAATATATTTCCCGATGTGCAGCTCCTGCTGGTTGTCGGAAGCAGTGCCTTTGGTCCTGCGCAGGATGGCCTCGATGCGAAAGAGCAGTTCTTCCATGCTGAAAGGTTTGGTGATATAGTCGTCGGCGCCGGTGCGGAAGCCTTCGATCACATCCTCTTTCATCGACTTGGCCGTGAGAAAAACGATGGGTATGTCGGAATTGAGTTCGCGTATCTCACGGGCCAGGGTAAAACCGTCTTTCACAGGCATCATGATGTCCAGCAGGCACAGATCGAAATGATCGGTGACAAATCCTTTGTAAGCATGGTCGCCGTCGGTGAACAGGACGGTCTCATATCCTTTGGCCTGCAGGTACTCCTTCAAAAGGATCCCCAGGTTCTCATCATCTTCTGCGAGTAGTATCCGTATCTTGTCCATGATATAAATAGTTTAAGTACTGTAAGGTAAGAAAACCGTGAAAGTAGTCCCTTTTCCGGGCTGACTTTCCACTTTGATGTGGCCGTTGTGGGCCTCCACCACTTTTTTCACGTAGCTGAGGCCCAGGCCGAAACCTTTGGTGTTGTGGACATTGCCGGTGGGGACACGGTAAAACTGGTCGAATATCTTTTTCAGGTGCTCTTTTGACATACCGATGCCGTTGTCACGTACCATTATTTCAATGCCTTTCTCGCTGCCGGTGGTACGTATGTAGATCAGGGGGGCTTCGCTGCAATATTTCAGGGCATTGTCCACCAGGTTGGAAAAAACATTTGTGATGTGCACCTCATCCGCCGGGACAAAGGGGTTCTCCGCATCGAAGTCGTACACCACCTTGCCGTTTTTGTTGCGGACCCGGATGGAGAAATTGTTGATCACGTTGGAAAGGATCTCATGGATGTCGGTCTCTTTTCTTTTGAGTTTCAGTTTTCCTTTCTCAAAGATGGCCATCTGCAGTACTTTTTCCACCTGATGGCTGAGCCTTTTGGTCTCCTGTTCGATGACGCCTGCAATATGATCTATGTTCTTTTTGTCGGTGGAGATCGATTTGTCTTTCAGCATCTGTGAAGCCAGAGAGATGGTGGAGATGGGGGTTTTCAGTTCGTGGGTCATGTTGTTGACGAAATCGGTCTTGATATCCGAGAGTTTTTTCTGCCGGAAGATGATATAAAGTGTTCCCAGGAAGACCATAATGAAAAAGAGAGTGAGGGCGATGGTGGTATATCCTACGAAGCCGAGGGAGCGTACCAGGAAAACATGTTCTTCCGGGAAATAAAGGACCAGTTTGTTTTTCTGGTCGATGATGTCGTTGGGGAAAAGGGGTTGCACGAAACGGGTCACGCGGATGTTGTTCTGTGTGTAACCGGGTGTGCGGTGGATGATCCTGTTGTTCCTGTCAACGATGGCAAACTCGAAAAACTGCATGATACCGTTCTCGGCCAGGGCGTTCTTGATAAGATAATAGAGTTCGACCGGCTGTACCCTTTCCGATATGTCGGGAGGGGTGAGTTCGAGGCGCCGGATGATCTTGTTAACGAGGCGGGTTCTCTCCTGTTTGTCCGTAATGGGGTTCTGCAGATAGGTGTTGTTCAGGATATCTTCGATCCTGCCTTTTAACAATGAGCTGTCTACAGGTGTTATGGCCGCCGGTGACATGGGGATGGAGACAGCCGGTGTTCCGGGTTGTCCCTGCTGAAAAAGCATCTCTGTACGAACGGTTTCGTAAAGCTCTATCTGCTCGAGACGTGTGATCACTTCGTGGAGGGCTTTGTTGACCTGCCGGTTGAACTGGGCACTTTTCACCTCCAGCGCATGGTTGAGCCAGGAAACCTGTACCGTCACCAGGGCTACCATTCCCAGCGCCATGATCCCGCTCAATATCCAGATCGTCCTTTTGTTCATAGCTATACAAAGATAAATCAAAGCACCTGATGAACTTATCTTTTAACACTCTTTAACATCTCTTAACCCTTCTTAACAGGAAATACCTGTATTTTTGAACCGGTTAATAAAACAAAAAACGGAAAAGTCTTCCTCCGGCTCAGCACAACAGTGTCGGAACTGTCGCTGCGGGCCATGAAGACAAAGCAGTCGGTTTTTGGTTTAGGTTATAAAAGGGTTAATACGGTAAAAGCAGGTGTGAGGA
>CAZYQV010000141.1:0-3014 GCA_964649775.1 uncultured Rikenellaceae bacterium | reverse complement strand
ACAAAGGCCCGAAAGGATCGCCCTGTTTCTCCACGGACAACATCTCCCCCGTCAGACGGGGCAGCTTATCCATCAGCTTTTTCTCCTCCAGCTCTTCTCTTACGGCACTCACATAATCCGGCAGGGTATCGATCACGATCGTGCCATGATCGGTCTCTTTGTTGATCTCGTCCACCAGGTCGGGCACCACGGGGTCGGGAAGCTCCTGGTCAAAGCCCTGCAGGAAGAGCAGGTGACGCGTGGAGGATTTGTCCGTCACGCTCTTCAGCAACTCCTCCAGCCCCTCCAGCGCCCCTTTGAGGTTGCGGTGAGAGGGCTGGTCGAGGATATGATGGTTGATATCGTCGCTGTAAGGGTCGCTCAGGTGGGTCATCATGCCGTCTTCCCCTGTACGGCGGAACCCTTCGGGGTTGGTCCCCGGCCGTATCCCGAAGATATAGGGTTTGTACACATACACCCAGAAGTTGAGACGGTGAAAAGCCCCGAAGGTGATGCCCAGGGCCCGCGTGCCGTCAGGCGCCTCCCAGTGGAACTCCAGCGAGTCCAGCGCGCTCTGATCTATCCCCCGGTAGAAGAGGATGGTGTCCATGCCAAACTGGGCATAGAGCTGCGGCAGCTGGGAGATCTGTCCCCAGGAGAAGATATTGTATCCCACCTTCATCACTCCTCCCAGACTACGGGCGATGCGGTGTCCCGTCAGGAGATTGCGGGTGAGGGCCTCGCCGCTCACCAGGAACTGTGCCGGGAGGGTGTACCAGGGCCCCGTCTGCAGCCGTCCCTCTTTCACCAGCCTTTCCACCACCTCCCTTTTCTCCGGCCGCAAAGCGAGGTAATCATCCAGCATGGAGACCTGCGAGTCGGTGTGGAAAGAATAAAAACGGGGATCTTTCTCCATCACCTCCAGCAACAGGTCCACCGCCTCCACCAGCCGCAGCTGCGTCTCGGGGAACGACCACCGGTACTCACGGTCCCAGTGGGTGTTGATGATCAGATGCATGGTATATTTTTCGCCTTCCATTCCTTATATTTTTAGGGTTGAGTCGCTATCTTCCCACAAGATACTCAAATATCGCATCAAAAGTATCGGCATAGTGAGCACACAGCTCACGCGTACCGCTCTGTCGTATGTTCCCTCCTGCGATGCCCACGGGTGTGAAGCCGGCCAGGCGTATGGAGCAGATGCCGGCGCCGCTGTCGTCGATGCCGGCGACGCGGTCCCGTTCCTCCTTTTTCACCCGCAGGCCTATGGTGGCAGCTTCGCTGTAGAGCCAGGGATGGGGTTTGGGCTCCAGCTCTCCGAGGGTGCCGGGCACCCCCTGTCCCGGCTGCGTGCCGGCAGTGATGATGGCATCATAAAACTCCTCGGGACGGCCCAGGTCGAGGTCACGAAACACCGAGACGATCTCCGGCCATGCTTTCTCATACAGACCGCTGGTGACCAGGGCGATCCTGATGCCCTGCTCCTTGAGCTTTAACAGGAACTCCCGCACGCCGGGGGTGGCCTCAAAGTCACCGCTCCCTCCTTCTTCCAGGACCCTTTTCAGCTCCCGGCGCGTATGATCGTAATAGAGATCCCGTGCCCGCGAGATATCGCCCCCGGGGCAATACTTCCCTATGCAGTAGAGCAGGTGTTCCGACACGCTGTGACCCGTCACGTAGGGGAAATCCTCCTCTTCAAGCGAAAAATTTTCATCTCCCAGCAGGCTGGCCGTGGTCTGTTCGATGATACGCATCCAGAAGCGCTCACTGCGCACGGTGGTGCCGTCGAGGTCCATCAGGACATACTTCACGGGACGTCTGAGACGGACGGGATAGACCGGATAATAGGCAGGATGCCCCATCGCCGACTGTACATAGGCGATCGTCCTGTCCTCAAAAGCAATGAACTCCACCTTGCCGTCGCCCGTGGCCAGGACAGAGACCACCCCGTCCCGTCCCACTCTGAAATACCCGTCACTGCAGGAATCCCGTGCGATCATCCCCGAATCCGGCGAGATCATGCCGATGTCCGGCAGTATGACCGCCGGTGTCTTGTCTTCGTTAAGATTCCTCATCATCAAAAATTAAAATATAATACGATCATCCTTTATCCTTCCCGGGAGCCGGGGCCAGGTTACGGTACCAGAACCAGTAGATGCCGGCCACCCCCACAAGGAACAGCACCAGGGTGATCCGGAAAGTATGAAAGGTATGGATGATCAGCTGCATGGGCATCAGATACAGGGTCACCTGGGCCAGCAGGATAAAAGGCAGGGAGATAAGATCATATTTATGCTCCCTCCTCATTTTCATACGTACCTCTTCCGGGAGATATTTCTTATAAGGTTTCCAGAAACCAAAAGGACGGGTGTTCTCATAAAAGCGGCGTACCACCTCTTCGTCGGGAGGAGGGGTCAGCAGTGTGGAAACAATGATGGAGAGGAAGGTGAGGGAAAAGACCAGCAAGAACTGTTGCCACTCAACCATATCGGGAAAGAGGAAACGCTGCAGGATGGCGATGATCATGCCCACGAGGGTGCCTATGGCGAACCCCTCGCCGTTGTAACGCCACCAGTAGAACTTCAGCATGAGGGCCGTGGAGATACCGCTGCCGAGGCTCATCATGATCCATCCCCAGATATCGTTGATGCTGCGTATCGAGAAAGCCATCAGAAAACCGATGATCACTAGGAAGAGGGAGATGGAGTAAGAGCTGTAGATCAGCTCGCGGTTACCTGCCTTCGGCCGCAGGTAACGCTGGTAGATATCTTTGACAAAATAGCCCGCCGTGGTGTTGACATTGGTATCGAAGGTAGACATGGAGGCAGCGATCACAGCGATCAGGATCAGGCCGCGCATCCCCTTGGGGATATCGAACATGATCACTGCCGGCATGATCCTCTCGGGATTGATCATCCCTTCAAAACCTATAAGATTCAGTTTGGCAGCCCAGTCGGATTGCAGTGTCTGCTGGATAGTCTCGATCATTTGAGGGGGATAATGCTGCGGAGCATTGATAATACCGGCGATCAGTG
>CAZYQV010000140.1:0-5902 GCA_964649775.1 uncultured Rikenellaceae bacterium | reverse complement strand
CATCATCGAAGAAGCTTCTTTCCCGGAAATCCCGGAAATGACCCCTTATGAATTACCGGCAGGTACAGGAGAGGGGATGCCGGTATTGCTGGGATAAACAATGAAGATCACTGAAGGACGAAAATACAAATTGCTTTTTCATCTTTTCAGGCATACGCCAATGATAAAATGATCTATCCAACAACAAAAAACTGATATCATGAAAATACTTGTAATCAACGGAAACACAAGCGAAGAAATGACTGCAGACATTGACCGTACTGCAAAAAAGTTCGCCCGGCCGGACACGGAGATCACTACTATTCGCCCGGCTTACGGGCCGCGTTCTATAGAGGGCCATTTCGAAGAATACATCGCCTCAGCCGCCGTGCTGGAAGAGGTAGCACGACACCGGGACGAATATGATGCATTTATCCTGGCCTGTTACAGCGACCCGGGGCTGGCTGCCTGCCGTGAGATCACCGACAAGCCGGTGTTGGGTATCGCCGAAGCATCCATGCACCTTGCCTCCCAGTTAGGACATAAATTCTCTGTCGTCACCGTGCTGCCCCGCGTAAAACCTCTCCTGGAGAATCTGGTCAGATATATCGGACTGGAAAATAAATGCGCTTCTATCCGTTGCACCGATCTGACCGTCCTGGAGGTAGAGTCCGACCCGGACCGTGCCGTCAGGGAACTCACCGAAGAGGCCGGAAAAGCTGTCAAAGAAGACGGCGCAGAAGTGATCTGCCTGGGTTGCGCCGGCATGGGACCTCTGGACAAACGTATAGAAAAAGAAGTGGGAGTACCTGTACTGGATGGGACCGTATCCGCCGTAAAAACGGCAGAGATCCTCTATGACTATCAGCTTAAAACCAGCAAGGTGGCTGCTTTTGCCTGGCCGGAGAAAAAAGAACTGGTAAATACCTCACCGGTATTGCAGAAAATGTGTGACGGCAATTAGACAATAACAGCCGGAAAAGAATTGCCTCGATATTATAAAGCCTTGTAATTACCATATACGATTACAAATATTAATTTTTATAACCATGAAAGCAGATTTACTTATTACAGGTACGCTGGCAACCCATGATGACGTGTTTGAACATATATCCATTGCGGTCAAAGACGGCAAGGTTGTCGGGATAGGCCACAGAGAAAGCCTCCCGGCTGCAGATAAAGAACAGGATTACGGCAACCTGCTGATCCTTCCGGGGGTGGTGGATGCTCATGTTCATTCACTGGGAGACAAGCATGAAGGGTTTTTTAACTCTACTTTTGCTGCGGCTGCCGGAGGCACTACTACCATCAACGACCATCCTCTGGATATCGGCGGAGCCCCGACCAGCAAAGCGGACATTCTGAGAAAGGCCGAAACCCAAGGCAAAGAAGCGATTGTGGATTTCTCTCTTTTTGCTTCAGCAGTACCTCATAAACTGAAAGACATTGCTGATGTAGCCAACGCCGGCATCACGGGATACAAGATGCTGATGCATGCCACTTCCGGCGCCTCTACATACGGACTGGGGGCCGTCAACGACGGAGAATTTTATTCTATCCTGGAAGAAATTGCAAAGGTGGGACAACGGGTCTTCGTTCATGCGGAAAATGACTGGATCGTGAACATGCTGGAAAGCCGTTTTATCAAAGAAGGACGTACCGATCTCCCTGATCATACGGCTGCCCGTCCCAAGGTAGAAGAGCTGATCGCAGCCTACACCGCCGTACATCTGGCTGCCCACCTGGGTTGCCGCCTGCATATCGTCCATGTTTCCATCCCGGAGATTTTCGACCTGATAGAAGAAGTCCGTGAAAAAGGAGCAAAAGTTACCGGTGAGACATGCCCGCATTATCTTATCCATACCGAAGAGAAGTGGCGGGATATCGGAGCGCAGTTTAAGATCAACCCACCTCTGCGGCCTGAAGAAAGCCGGCTGGGGATGTGGAAAAAACTGCAAAATGGAAAAATCACCCTGGTAGCTACTGACCACGCACCTCATCCCGAGAACCATTATCCAAATATCTTTGATAATTTCTCCGGATCTCCCGGTGTGGAAACCAACCTGCAGGTGATGTACAGCGAGGGGGTTGCCAAAGATCGCATTTCTCTGCCCCACCTGGTGCGGCTGTTAGCCTATCACCCCGCCAGGCTGTTGGGTCTCTATCCTCAAAAAGGCGCCATTGAAGTCGGTGCCGATGCCGATTTTGTCGTCTTCGACCCTTCTGAGAAATGGACTATTACAGCAGACAAACTGCATATGCAGGCCGGCTGGACTATGTATGAAGGAATGGAAGTAACAGGGCGTGTAAAAGAAACATGGGTACGGGGAATGAAAGTATATGAAAACGGAAAAGTCGTCGGAGAAAAAGGATATGGACAATGGATCAAAAAGATAAAAAATTTCGATCTCTGAACCTGATCCTGAGAAAACATAAATCTGTATAGAACCGGCATGCGGAGCTTCTCAACCGTTATATCAGCACTGTGTACCGGGATTATCTCAGGCTGATCAAAATAAAACTTCAATTGCATATGCCCTGAAAATGGGCAAATATATCTCACGGTGGCAGAGAACCGTATCCGTCACAACATTTATTAACTGGAAAGCGGCAGATGTGATTATCTTTGTCCGTCCCTGAAAAGCAGTTGTAAACAGAAAAAATATTTCATGGTCAAAATAAAAACCATTGCATTGCATTGTCCGGGTATGGACGGTTACGGGGAAAAACTTCAGGAAAGATTCAGTGTATTTGTCATTGACCCGGCATTTCGGCTGTCAGGGAAGCAGAGACCCTGACACTGTTGTTCAGTAGAAAACATTAATTTTTCATAAACAATATAAAAACAGATCCATGAAGACAGATATCGAGATCGCACAATCGGTCACCCTGAAACCCATTACGGAAATCGCAGAGAATATCGGTGTTGATCCGGCCTCCCTGGAATTATACGGAAAATACAAGGCCAAGCTTCCTCTATCGCTGACCGATCCGGCAAAGATCGCAAAGAGCAACCTCATCCTGGTGTCGGCCATCTCGCCCACGCCTGCCGGCGAGGGAAAGACGACCATCTCCATCGGCCTGTCGGAGGGGATGAACCGGCTGAAGAAGAAAACCATCGTCGTTCTGCGTGAGCCTTCGCTGGGGCCTGTCTTCGGCATCAAAGGGGGCGCCACCGGCGGCGGCTGGTCGCAGGTGTTGCCCATGGAGGACATCAACCTGCATTTTACCGGCGATTTCGCCGCTATCGAGAAAGCCCACAACCTGCTGGCTGCCCTCATCGACAACAACCTGCAGAGCAAGACGCGCTCGCTGGGCCTCGACCCCCGCACGGTAACATGGAAAAGGGTGGTCGACATGAACGACCGGGCCCTGCGCCACATCGTCATTGGTCTGGGCGGCACCGCCTCGGGCGTGCCCCGCGAGTCGGGCTTCGACATCACTGCCGCCTCGGAGATCATGGCCATCCTCTGCCTGGCCGACAACATCCCCGACCTGAAACGCCGCATAGGCAATATCTTCGTAGGCTTCACCTACGACAAAAAACCGGTCTTCGCCCGCGACCTGCACGCCGAGGGGGCCATGACGGCCCTGCTGAAGGACGCCATCAAGCCCAACCTGGTACAGACCATCGAGGGCAACGCCGCCATCATCCACGGCGGACCTTTTGCCAACATCGCCCAGGGCACCAACAGCGTCATCGCCACCCGCACAGGACTCTCCCTGGCCGACTATGTGGTAACGGAGGCCGGCTTCGGTTTCGACCTGGGTGCCGAGAAGTTCTTCGACATCAAATGCGGTTATGCCGGTCTCTCGCCCAAGGTGGTGGTGCTGGTGGCTACGGTACGTGCTCTCAAATACCATGGAAACGGCGATGCAAAGAACCTCTCCGAGCCCGATCCGGAAGCTCTGAAAAAAGGACTGGTCAACCTTGAGAAACACATCGAGAACATCAAGCTCTTCGGCATACGCCCGGTGGTGGCCATCAACCGCTTCGCCAGCGACACCGACGAAGAGATAGGCATCGTCCGCAGCAAATGTGACGAGCTGGGCGTGAAGAGCGCCGTAGCCGATGCCTGGGAAAAAGGCGGCGCCGGCACGCTCGAGCTGGCCGGGATGGTGGTGAACGAAGCAGCACAATGCAGCCGGAAATACCAGCCTCTCTACGACTGGCAGTGGGACATCAAAAAGAAGATCGAGACCGTGGCTACGAAGATCTACGGAGCAAAAGCCATCGACTACCGCCCGAAGGCCCTGGCCGACCTGAAGAAGATAGAGGCACTGGGGCTGCAGGAGGTGCCCGTATGTATCGCCAAGACACAGAAATCCCTCTCCGACAACCCCAAGCTGCTGGGACGGCCGAAAGACTTCATCGTCACTGTGCGGGAGATAGAGATCGCCGCCGGCGCCGGCTTCGTGGTGCCTATTACCGGCAATATCATGCGCATGCCGGGACTGCCCGAAGAGCCCGCCACCGAACGCATCGACATCGACGAAGAGGGCCGTATCACGGGCCTGTTCTGATAAATGATCGGAAAACGATCAAGGATGAATAATCCATAATACTGCAAACCTAAGGCTTACAGGATCATTCTCTTCCTGCCAGTATCTTCCTACGGGCGCTCAGGGTAAAGATGCCGAAGCCGTTCTGCACATTATCATACACCTGCACCGGCTCGACAAAAAAACCCAGATCACTGGCCTCCATCGCTTTTTCCAGTGAGCGGTCGTAGAGATAATAATCTTTCGTCACAGCGCTGATATCCAGGTAGACGCGGATATTGTCGGGGATCCCTCCATCTCCTTCATAATTGATACCTGACACCTTCAGCTTTACCGGATAGTTCTCACCATCGAAAGTCCTATCTTTTATCAGCAGGGCATCCCAGTCATATGACACCTCCACAAGGGGATCATCCGAGGTGATACCGGCAAAATAGGCATACCCCAGCTCCGGGACAATCACAAAGACCCTGATCAGGTAGTAATTCTCCTCTCCGGAGGGATCCTTGATATCAAAGGAAAGTAATCCGTAATAGCCGTTATAGTCGTCATAGCCTCCTTCCGGATTGAAAAGAGGGTGTGTCACCTCCGGCTTGTGCGGCATGGTCTGTACGGCCGTGGCCATGCCGTAATCAGGGTGGGTCACCTGCAGGATGAAACGATGCCCGTTACTGCCGAAGGCCGTATCCTGATGATAAACAAAGTTGACCGGCACCTCCGAATCTGCAGGGGTCACGGTATCCATCACCAAAACCACATCCCCTTTCTCGTCCAGCAGCGTCACGACCGCATCCGGCAACAACAGATCCTGCCTGTCCTTCACGGTCTCCAGCGATCCTGTATTGCGGCTCACCATCGCCCATAAAGTCGTATCGGAATCATTGATATAGAGATTTACCACCATCCCCCTGACATAAGACGGAGGATCCACCTTTACCGCTGTGCGAAAGAAATCCTCACAGGAAGTAAGTGCCGGGATCAGCACCAGAAATATCCGGATAAAATGCTTCATGATCCTCTCGTTTAAAAATGAAAGTTCAGACTGAAATAAGGAATGACCGGGAAAAGGCTGTACTGCACCAGTTTTCTTACCAGCTCCATCTCCTGTGTCTGTTGATTCAACACATAATCATTTTCTATGTTCATATAAAAAGGATTTTTTCGTGAGTAAACATTATATGCACCCAGAGAGAACCTGCGTGTCCAGTGCTTTCTTTCACGGATAAAATCGATCCCCAGATCGAGACGGTGATAGGGACGCATGCGGTAATTGTTGCGTTGCT
The DNA here is from genome assembly GCA_964649775.1 of uncultured Rikenellaceae bacterium. GTDB lineage: Bacteria > Bacteroidota > Bacteroidia > Bacteroidales > VadinHA17 > DRPN01. Next base: position 137 of record CAZYQV010000140.1, on the reverse strand, counting down.
CGTAATAGTTGATCTCGGTACCCATATGGCTTTCGGGATAACCACTCGGGAAAAAACCATAATAGGTGGAATTGGCCAGGGTATAACAGTTGCCGGTCCCGTATACCCAGGTGCCGGAGAGATGGATATGATCGTTG
>CAZYQV010000139.1:0-3288 GCA_964649775.1 uncultured Rikenellaceae bacterium | reverse complement strand
GTACATCTGTTTACCGTAATAATCGTACAGGTCTTCCACACGGTGATGGTAAAAATCGGTGGAAAAATCAGGACCCATATAAGCACCCATCCCCAGGAGCGTGCCCCAGTCGGTGAGGTCGAATTCCTGGAAGTAGGCTTTCCCTTCCACAACATCATCGTAGGTATACAATACCTCACCCGATGCCGATTTCACCTGCTGAGGAATAGGGGGTACCTCTTTGTGCAGGTTAGCAGTGTAATAGATCAGGATCGTCACCATGAAAATGGCAATGATCCAAAAGGCTGTGTACAGCCCTTTTTTGGTCATAAACCGGTCTAACAGTGTTTGTTTCATAAAACGGTGATTTAGGTTAATGAAAAAAATTAAAATTTCTGTATCAGATCGTTTTTTACTTCCGCGAGCGTGGTATTGTTAAGGAACCTGAGCAGGCTTTCCCGGAGGGGATTCCATTTTTCGTGCAGACTGCAGGGATGATCATCGCTGCACTCGGGAAACCCCAAAAGGCATCCTGTGTATTTATCCATTCCCTCTACCGCATCAATGATATCGGAAAGAAAGATGCGGTTGGCATTCCGTGCAAAAACATATCCCCCCTCCCGGCCTCGGATGCTCTTGATGAATCCCGCCTTGGAAAGGGTGGTGAGCAACTGCCGGAGATATTTGTCCGGGATATGCAGTGTATTGATAAGATGAAGGGCAGAAAATACCTGAAGGTCTGAGTTGATCATATAACTCAATACCCTGATAGCATACTGGGATGTTTTTGACAAGATCATCTAAATGCTATGAGAGAGTGGTATATGAATGCAAATATAAATAATTATTTTTTAATCAAATATCAAAATATTAGAAAAAATATTCCGGATTAAAAAAAATATATATGATAACCCGGTAGATAATTTAGTTTTCCTCTTCACTGCAATCCGGCATTCCTGGCTGCTTCGGTGTTATTGCCTCGTCCGTAAGGAGGTGCCGCCGGGGGTGTGGATTTGTAAGGCACTGATAACAAGGGTGAAGGGTGGTGTTAAAAAGCGGGTTTGACAAAAGTCTTGTATATCTTGACCAATTTTTTAATGACAGGTAGTGGTAGCGGGTCCTGATTCTGTATAACTTATACACGGGGAACCCGTGGAACAAATGTTTTAGGTTTTAGGTTAAATGACGGAGCGCAATGCGCTCCGTTTTGTTTTCGGTTTTTTCAGGCATTGATAACCTGCTCAAATATGGGAAGGAATATTTCTTTCTCTGTTTCCTGGGATCATTTTTGAAAGGGATCTGTTGAAACCGGAAACAATACCGGCCAATGGAAAATCATTACGACGATCTTCCGGGGGAGGGAAAGATGATATTATGATCCCGAAATACTTGATTTTTAGTTAAAAATTACGGAAATTGTGATTGTTTGAAAACGAATCTTCCTTGATGTGAGATCGAAATTTTCCATACGGATCATGTTCTCGTTGATCGCCTTTCTTTTTCTTGCAATGATCGTTCCGGCCCAGGTGAAGGTCACCGGTCTTGGTCACGGCAAGTCTTCCGGGGCAGGCAAACCGGCCACGCTGGTCTTTAAAAGGGTGTATGAGCCGCGGGAGCATGCTTTCAGCCTGCTTGTGCCGGCCGGATGGGTGACCGAAGGAGGTGTCTTCCGCGTCAACCCCCTGGCCCAGGGCGGCCCGGCACAGTCGATAGAGACCAAGCTCGACTTTGCCGTGAAAAAGGATGCGGCGGGCAGCGTGATGATCCGCTGGCTGCCCGACGTGCTTTTCTTCGACAACCGCAACATGCCGGCGGCGGCGATGTTCCCCGTGGGCAGCAACTACAACGGCATGACCGTGTACCCCCTGGTGCCGGCAGGTGTCTTCCTGCAACAGGTCGCTTTTCCCTATGCCCACCCGCAGGCAGCGGGTGTGCAGATGCTCCGCACACAGCCGGCAACAAAACTGGCACAGGGATACCAGCAACGGATCAATGCCATGATGCCCGGCCTGGGGTTTACCTACGATGCGGCGGTGATCACCGTGAGATATACGGAGAACGGAATGAATTACGAAGAGAGGATGGTGGGCGTGATCGAGAACATGGGCCGCATCGGTACAGGCATGTGGGGCAACAAAGGGACTTTCCTGGTGCGTGTGCCGGCAGGAGAGTGGAAACGGTGGGAGCCGGTGCTCAGCATTATCCTCTCGTCGGTGGTCCTCGAGCCCCGCTGGGTGGCGGGTGAGATACAGGCTCTGATCAAACGCGGGAAAATAGCAATACACACCCAGCAGGAGGTGCAGCAAATTGAAAAGGCGATGCTGCAACACCAGCAACATACCAACGCGGAAATACACAATGATATGTTCCTGACCCTCACCGACCGGGAGGAATATGTCAATCCTTTTACCCACCAGGTGGAGACAGGCTCCAACCAGTGGCTCTACCGCTGGGAGAACGACAACGGGGATGTGATCTATACCGACCAGGCGGATTACAACCCCAACCACGACATCAACCTGCATGCGACAGGATTTAAAAAGACGCCTGTACGGAAAAGATAGAGGGCTGTAACTTTTTCCTGCTTTGACCGTCATCATATTGTGAAGATAAGCGGGAGAGGTGTGTTTTATGATTACCTGTAAAAATCCTAAAAATGAGATCCATTCTTTTCTTTTCTTTTTTCTTCCTGTCGCTGATGCTTTCTGCACAGGGCTATCGTGACGGGAGGGACAAAACGCAGTACCGCTTGACAGAAAACGACGGGAAATACGGCATTGCCGATGCCCGGGGCAAAGAGATCATCCCCATGGTGTATGATACAATCCTGCGTTTTGAAAATGCTTTTGTGGTGGTGGGGAAGGGTGCTGCCGGGGTGTCCGACCTGGAGGGAAACATGATCATTCCCGTGGTCTTCAAATCCATAGAAAAAGACGGAGCTTTTTTTGTTGTGAAAAAGGAGGGAAAAACGGGGGTGTATGATCTGAACGGCGACCTGGTCGTCCCCGTGGCTTTTGACCGTATCCAACGCCAGGGTGCCTGGTTCAGTGTGATCAGGGAAGGCAAAGAGGGTATCCTCGATCTGCAGGGGAACACGCTGATCCCGCCTGTATGTGATAGTATAAAAAGGTTGGGAGGGTGGTTCTATGTGGCCAAAGAGGGTAAACAGGGCATCTATGATCTGCAGGGGAACACGCTGATCCCGCCCGTATGTGATAGCATAAGAAGGTTGGGAGGGTGGTTCTATGTGGTCAAAGAGGGGAAACAGGGTGTCTATGACCTGCAGGGGAACACGCTGATCCCGCCCGA
>CAZYQV010000138.1:0-3901 GCA_964649775.1 uncultured Rikenellaceae bacterium | reverse complement strand
AAGGCACCCGGATACTGATGTCATAAAGGTTCTGTTTCCCCGCCAGGCCGTGGGCCCCGATGGAGAGGCCGTGGTCGGCGGTGAAGAAGATGTAGGTATTGTCCATTTTGCCCGTCTCTTTGAGGGCCTGCAGGATCCTGCCGATCTGCACATCCATGTGTGTGGTGATGGCATTGTATTCGAGGCGGTTCACCCTGACGGCATAAGGGGTGCGCGGGAAAGGCATGAGCCGCTCGTCGCGCAGGTCACGGCCGCTGCCGATCTGTTCCCCGTAAGGATACTCCGGCAGGAAACTGGCCGGCAGGGCAATGCTGTCCACATCATACATCTCCACAAAACGGCGGGGCGACTGGCGCGGGTCGTGCGAAGCGTTGAAGGCCAGGTACATGAAAAACGGTTTTTCTTTCTTTGCGGCCTGCTGCAGGAAGGCCACGGCATCATCGCCCAGCACCTCACTCCAGTGTTTCCCCCCTTTCCAGTAGCCGCCGTATTTCCTGTGCCAGGGCTCCCATACCGTGTCGGCAGGGCTCTTCGGGCGGTCATACCCCTCGGGCGTCTGGTTGGGCATACCGGGACGTTCGTGCACCACATGGTCGAACACCTCCTCGGGAGCGACCTTCACATGCCATTTGCCGGTCATGTATGTCTCGTAACCCGCCTTCTCCATCATCTTCGCCCACAGCCCGCCGTCGGCTGCCAGTTCTGCAAGACGGGGCACCGCCTTGTGTGCTTCCCACAACGAGCGGCCCGTATTGAGCATCCCCCGGCTCGAGATACACACTGCCGGCGTCCAGGCTCCCATGTTGTAGGCATGGGTGAGGGTCACCCCCTCCTCCACCAGCCGGTCGAGGTTGGGCGTGATGATCTCATTGTTGCCCAGCGCATGGATCATATCATAGTTGAGATCGTCGGCAAAGATGAAAACGATATTGGGCTTCACCGGCCCCGTGTTCCTGTTCCTGCTGCAGGAAATAAGTCCCGCCACCAGAAGAAGGAGGATCTTCGCTGAGAGCTTCCCCGTCAGAGTTATGTTTTTCTTCATTTCAGAATTCATTACCAAAGTTCCAGTTTTATCTCTCCCTCCTGTCGTATCTCAAAAGGACCGGCAACGGGATGTCCCTTATCCCTTTCACGACCGAAATAATCCGTATCGATCTTCACCGGTCTGCCGGGAGGATCTTCGAACGGCAGACGGGAGATCTTCGTAACACCCAGCAGGGCGGAGGTGACCAGCGGCGTCTGCCAGCCGGACAGTTCCGGAGGTATTTTTGCCAACAGGGCAAGGTGTCCGGCAGAGCGTTGTATTTTCATCGCCGGGTCAAATGAGGAGATGATGAGATGCTCCGGCTCGAGGCGGTAAGGAGGGATGCTGTCAAAGTAAACATTCCCCGCAGCCAGCACCCGGTAGTCCAGGGGATCATACACACCCAACCCCCAGCCGTAACGATGCACGCCTCTGCTTTCGGGTATTTTCTTTCCGGCATATTCCCGGTTCTTCAGGAAAAGATTGTTGTAAAAACGTTGCTGGCCGTTCCAGGTATTGTGCAGTCCGGCCACCTGCGTCGAATGAGGGAACAGATAAGGGGTGAAACGATGTTTCTCTTCCAACACTTCCAGCGAGCCTGCAAAAAGATTGTGCACGAAAGCCCCTCCCTCACTCCAGTTACGCAGCGACCGGGAGGAGAGAAAAACATTGTTGTCCACCAGGAAAGGACCGTGGCTCACCTCGACGAAGAGGTCCTCCTCCGTATTGTCATAAAGCAGGTTGCGTGTCACACGTGTTCCCTGGGCCATCCAGTCGAGCCAGATCCCCCGGCCGGTATTGTGGATACGGTTGTGACTGATCAACCCGTCCACAGCCCCGTGGATCTTGATCCCGGCGATCTCGGCGCCGGTAAAAAGCCGTTTGACCCATATATCATGGATATGATTATCCTGTATGGTGCTGAAGACGGCTCCCAGACTCCCTACGATCCCTGCCTGTTCGCAGCGGAAGATCTCATTGTTGCGGACAATATGCGAACCGATCGTCTCTTTCGACCATCCCTCCTTCAGCGCACGGAATATCACCTCGTTATAATGTGTGGCGCCATCGATACAAGGGTTTTTCGACCAGACGTTCTGTCCGCTCTTGCGGTCTTTGCCGAGGGTGATCCCCACACATTTCGAGTCGCTGATGACATTGTCCTCGACGATCCATCCTTTGCTCCAGTGTGTGCCGAGGAGCCCCACCTGCTCGGCCGTCGGCGGCGCCCACGGCGTAGCCGCCTGACGCATGACGAACCCCTTCACCGTGATAAAGTTGATGCCCGGCCTGCCGGGGTAGAAACATGCCTGCCGTACGTTGATCTCCACTTCCTCCCTGTTGGGATTTTTTCCTCCGAAATTGGCATACAGATATGTGTTCTCCCCGTCATTCTCACAATACCAGGGAAGGAGCTGTTCTTCTCCCACCTGCAAAAGCTCCGCCCTGAACAATGCTTCCAGCAGCGGAGCCTCATACAACGGAAAGCCGTTCAGATATACCTCCCCCGGATGATGCACACGTCCTTTGTCGTTGAACCAGTCGCCGTGGAGCACCTCACGGTAAGGATTGAAGTCGCCGAAAAAAGTGTCGGGGATGACTACTTTCCACACATCTCCGCGGAACTTCTTCCAGCCTTTGATCACCTCGGATCCTTTGATCACGGCCCGTTCCCCTTCCGCTGCCCGGTAGATGATCCTTTCTTCGTCCGAAACACCCCCTCTGGGAGGACGCACCCATTCCCGGTACACCCCTTCATGAACAGTAATGACATCACCGGCAACCGCCTGTTGTGCCGCATGAGTGATGGTACGGAAAGGATGTTGCCGGCTGCCGTCACCATGGTCATCTCCGTTTGCCGAAACATGATACTCTTCAGCCTGAAGCATCCCCCCCGGCAAAAACAATATGAACAAAAAAAAGATCCTCAAATTATTCATCCAAACAACTTTAAAAATGTCCGGGCACTGATACACGGAAACGAATATACATATTATCCCGCATCACTGACCGAAATATCAATAAAAAAAGTGACAGAATCCTTCCTGCCTGTTTTTTTGTAGTTTTGTGTACACAGTACCTGTGTTATGGATCGTCTCCTTGTATTTCCTTTTTTACTCCTGTTCTCTGTGTCAGGCATCCTGCCGGCATCCCTGGAGGCCCAGGAGGAGCCCTTCTATTTCAACCATCTCACCCGTGACGACGGGCTCTCTTCCAACCGGGTCAACTTTATTGCGGAAGATTCACTGGGATTCATCTGGTTTGCCACCGAAGAGGGGCTGAACAAGTTTGACGGATACCACTTTGAAACGTTCGACAACTTACCCTCAGCCGACAACAATGCTCCGGACAACGCGGTCAGTTGCATCCTCGAAGACCGTAAGAAACCCAATTTCTGGCTGGGCACACATCAGGGGCTGGTATATTTTGACCGTTACAAAAAGAGATTCCGTCTGGTTCTCAGCGGCGAACTGAAGGCCCCGGATGTACAAAGCATCAACATTTCCTCCCTTTGCTTTGACCGTTCCGGAAACCTGTGGATAGGCACTCCGGAGGGTCTTTTCTCCTGGAACGATTCAGCAAAACTCTTCACATCGATCATCCCGCCCCTCAGAAATGACACTTCATCTGTGCATGTGATCTACAGAGACCGAAAGGGGAGAATGTGGATCGGTTCGGAAGCAGGATTGTTTCTTTTCCGCGAACAGGACAGCACGCTCCGGGGGTTTTATCCCGGGATCATCGGACAGGTAACCATCATCACGGAAGATTCACATGATGATTTCCTCATCGGCACCGACCGTTCCGGACTGTACATCCTGGAAGGCGAACCGGGCGGGAAGATACTCAAACATCTTTCAAAAGAGGATGGAGGAC
>CAZYQV010000137.1:0-9033 GCA_964649775.1 uncultured Rikenellaceae bacterium | reverse complement strand
CCTTCCTTCACGGAAGGCTGACGGCAGGCAACACCGACGAGAGAGAGCAGGAGCAGGAGAGAAACAATCCTTGTAATGTTCATATAACAGTATTTAAATGGTGACAGTACTAACCCAGATCACTCAGGATCCTGACAATGTCCAGACTGATGATCTTCACCCTCCTCCCCTCCAGCTCGATGATCTTGTCGTGCTTGAACTCATTGATGGTGCGGATAAAACTCTCTTTGGTGGTCCCTGCCAGCTCAGCCAGCTCATGCCGGGGGAGCGGAAACTCAAACTCATAAGCATGGTAGATCTCCTCCGAAAAATAGAGCAACACATCCGCGATCCTGCCCGGCAGCTGTTTATGTGTCTGGCTGTTGAGCCTGGTAAAAATATAGAGGGACTCCCTGCTCAGCACACGTATCAAATCCAGGGCGAACCTGCCGTTGCTCATCAGGATATTGTTAAAGGTACCAAAGTCGATGATCAGTATGGTGGTCTGACCTATGGAGGAGGCGGAATACTGATAGACCGGCTCGGCAAAAAGGGCATCCAGCCCGGCAAAATGATCACCCGAGATGATCTTCAGCGTGACCGGCCGGTTGGACACATTCTCTTTATAGATCTTCACCAGCCCGTCAATAATGTACATTACATGGGATGTGCGTGTTTTCTGTTTGAAAAGAATGTCTTTGTTGCCGTACCTGACCAGGCTGCTGTTCTCGGCCAGATGGCTCTTCTCCCTGTCCGGAAAATCCCGAAAGATCCAGGAATGATCGAGGATCTTCATGATCTCATTATCGGGAACAGGTAACTCCATGTCATCAGATTTTCCGGATAAAAATAAACAAAAATCTCATACCAGTGAGATATCTGACCGAAAAATGGTGATCTATATCATCTCTTTTTCCCTCTTTACCCTTGCTCTCCTGGCTACATTGCACACTGTAATTCACCGCCTGAACATTTTATAAAGTATTGAAAGAGAAGATACTGGTCATCGACGATTCCTCCACCAATGTCGTTCTGCTGAATGCGGTATTGTTGCAGTACGGCTATGAGGTGATTACTGCCTTCAGTGCAAAAGAAGCTTTCAGACTCCTGGATAAAGAGTCCCCCGATCTGATCCTGCTGGATCTGCTGATGCCCGAGATCAGTGGTTTCGATTTCCTCGGCGAGATCAAAAAGAAGAAGAAACTGAAGAACATTCCGGTAGTGATTGTTTCAGCCGTCGGCTCCAAAGAGAATGTCTCGCTGACACAGGAGCTGGGAGCCGTCAGTTTCATCAACAAGCCCGTAAACATAGAAGAACTTCTCAATACCGTGACAGGATTGTTACGGGACCAGGACGTCAAAAAATAATCAACAATCAATTAACATTCCTGTTTTTTCTTGAAACGTTTCCATACTTTTGTTTTGCAAAAAAAACAAAGCAAAGAAAAAAATGTACACCTTTTATCTTTTCATTGTCATCATCCTCATTCTTCTTGCAGTTTCTGATCTGGTGGTAGGTGTCAGCAATGATGCCGTAAACTTTCTTAATTCTGCCATTGGCTCCAAGGCTGCCCCTTTCAAGGTCATCTTGTATGTTGCGGCGCTGGGTGTGCTGATAGGGGCTACTTTTTCGAGTGGTATGATGGAGGTGGCACGAAAAGGTATTTTCCATCCCGAATTTTTCACCTTCAATGAGATCATGATGCTCTTCCTGGCGGTAATGCTGACGGATGTGCTGATGCTTGATTTCTTCAACACCTACGGTCTGCCCACCTCGACGACGGTCTCCATCGTCTTTGAGCTGCTGGGTGCGGCGGTGGCTATTTCGGTGATCAAGATCACCGGCAATCCCGAGGCCAATCAGGACCTGGCTCACTATATCAACTCCGGCAAAGCGCTGGCCATCATCACGGGCATCCTGGTATCCATTGTAGTTGCGTTCCTCACAGGAGCTTTCCTGCAGTGGCTGGTACGTCTTGTCTTCACCTTCGACTATGAAAAGACGTTCCGCTATTTCGGGGCTTTGTGGGGAGGTTTCTCTTTCACGGCCATTACCTACTTCATCCTGATCAAAGGGGCCAAAGGCTCTTCCATTATCACGCCCGAGACGCTGGCATGGATCAAAGGAAATACGGGGCTTATCCTGGGTGCCAGTTTTGTCGGCTGGTCGCTCCTGTTGCAGATCATCCTCAGCCTCTTCCGCGTGAATATTCTGAAGTTCATCGTGCTCGTCGGCACTTTCGGACTGGCCATGGCCTTTGCCGGCAACGACCTGGTCAACTTCATCGGTGTACCGCTTGCCGGCGTGGAAGCTTTTCATGACTTTACGCTCCACGGCAGTGACCCCAACACATATATGATGGGTGTGCTTGCCGGCAAAGTGAAGACCCCCACCCTCTACCTGCTCATCGCCGGCGCCATCATGGTGCTGACGATGGCTTTCTCCCGCAAAGCCCGCACCGTTACGGCCACGACGGTCGATCTGAGCCGCCAGGAGGAAGGACAGGAACGCTTTGAATCTTCTTTCCTGGCCAGAGCCATCGTGCGTCAAACGGTGGGCATCTCCAACTCGATACGTTATGTGGTTCCCGGGAGCATCCAGCGATGGGTGAACCGCCGTTTCGACCGTACCGAGTACAACCGCCTCAAAAAGGAGAAAGGCGTGGCCTTCGACCTGGTACGTGCCTCCGTCAACCTGGTGGTGGCCAGTATCCTCATCGCCCTGGGCACCTCCCTCAAGCTTCCCCTGTCCACCACCTACGTGACTTTCATGGTCGCCATGGGCGCCTCGCTGGCCGACCGTGCGTGGGGACGAGAAAGTGCCGTATACCGCGTCACCGGCGTCATCGTGGTCATCACCGGATGGTTCATGACAGCCATGATCGCCTTCACCACAGCTTTCCTGATCGCTTTCATCATTTTTTACGGTAAAATTTTCGCTATCATCGCCTTCGTAGCCCTAGATCTTTTCCTCATCATACGCAACAGGATCATTCACTCGAAAAGAGAACAGGAAAAACACAAAAAAGATGAGCTGGTCAACGAAACCAAAGAGGTCAAAGGAGAAGATGTGTTTCATAAGTGTAAGTCGGAGACCATTTCCATCCTCGAAAGAGCCACCCTCCTCCATGCCGGCACGATGCAGGCCTTCGGACAGGAGAACAGGAAGAAACTGAAAGAGCTGCAAAGAGAGATAGAAAAACTCAACAGGGATGTAAAAGAGCTCAAAGACAACGTCTATTACACCATCCGCCGCCTGGAGGAGAACTCGATCGAAACAGGCCATTATTACGTGCAGACGCTAGACTACCTGCGTGAGATGGTCCACAGCATCACCTACCTGCATACGCCCATCTTCAAACATATAGACAACAACCATTCCCTTCTGCCCCCCGAGCAGATGAAGGCCCTGAAAAAGATGAGCGAAGACATCACCTCCCTCTTCGGGTCGATCATTGATGCCATCCGGAATGAGAACTTCATGAACCTGAAAAAGATCCTCGAAGAGCAGGAGAAGATCCTCGACGAGATCAAACGGCTGCAGAAAAAACACATCAAGCTGATCAAAAAAGAAGGCAACATCAAAACACGACCTTCGATCCTGCTGTTCAATATCCTGGGTGAGTCGAAAAACCTTGTGCTATACCTGGTAAATGTACTGAAAGCCCAGCGTGACTTCGTGATATACCAGCAGAACAACAACGCCCCGCACACCCGCTGACCGGCACACCGGAGGATACTGACCAGTCTGGACACCGGCAGTGTGTACCCGGTCATAATGGTGGCATGGTTCTTGTAACTTTTCCCGGAAAATTTCGTTTAAAAAAGAAAAATATCTGTACTATGAGAAAGTTTGCATTGTTGTCAGCACTGTTCGCAGGGATGGTTCTCTTCTCCTCCTGTGATAAGATAGACAAACTCACCCAGTTCAACCTGAAATACGATACGGAGGTAACGATCAAGTCGGCCACGATCGTGAACGTCAACACTCCTTTCAATTTTTACACCCCGGCGGTCAAGACCAACAGCGAGAGCGAGCTGGAGGTCAACGACTCACGCAAAGACCTGGTGGAAGACATCAAGGTGAAGGAGCTGAAGATGACGATCAAGGCACCTGAGGGACAGACATTCGACTTTCTCAAGTCGATCAAGATCTTCATCAAGGCCGAAGGTCTGGAAGAAAAGATGATCGCCTGGAAAACCGACATGACGGACGACGGCTCCACCACCATCACGCTGGAGACGGCCGACGACAACCTGAAAGACTATATCCTGGAAGATTCTTTTCAGCTCCGCACCGAAACGGTCACCGACCAGCTGATCACCCAGGACACCCAGATCGGGATCAATGCCGTATTCTGGGTAGATGCCAGGATCCTGGGAATTTGAGGAACGATGATCGATGAACGCTTCCTGCCCAGGCAGGAAGGAGGATCGTGATGAAAGCCGGGGGCATCAGGCTTCCTGATGCTGTGGCCTGAGCAGGTCAAGCACTGTTTTTACGGGATTGAAGGTAGTGGGCGGCACCTCCACAAAAAGGGTGGTCCAGCGGGCCATGGCGCCGTTCCACAACCCCGGCAGCTCGAGCGCTTTGAGATCCCTGCCGTCATAAGATTTTTCCGAGATAAAGAACGTATCAGGATCTACATACTCCCGCAGATCGTACTTCCTTCCCCGGTGGTCTTTCACCGAGCATACCAGATCGACGGGGTTGAAATGGGTAGCACGGCTCACAAGCTCTTTTTTCCCCGGATCGTTCATATCTATCTGGGCACTCTCCACGATCTGCAGTGACAGGCGTCCTGTTTTGTCCTCCACCCAGAAAGGACCGCCTCCCGGCTCTCCTTCGTTCTTCACCATGCCGCACACCCGCAGGGGGCGGTGGAGCAGGTCGTACAGCACTCCCTGCTTCTTTTCGTCCGGCATGTCGTCATACTGCGGCGGCATCTGTATCATCAGCTCTTTCTCAGCAAAAGAACGCAGCTCCCCGAGGTCATCGGAGGACAGCCGGCCCCCGTCCATTCTGCGGAGCCCCTCATGTATCCGCTGGCGCAGGTACAGCAGCAGGCCTCCCAGCACTTTCTTGTAACGGACCGTGTCCCCTTTCAGATGGTCGGGCACCACATTGTCGATGTTCTTGATGAAGATGATCTCTTCGTCCAGGTCGTTCAGGTTCTCGATGAGTGCGCCGTGACCTCCCGGACGGAAGAGGATGGTGCCGTCCTCCCTGCGGAAGGGTTGGTTGTCAGGTGTGGCAGCCACGGTATCGGTGGCGGGTTTCTGCACCGAGTAGCTGATATGGTACTGTGTGGCATACCTCTCTTCGAAATAGCGACGGATCTCTTCCTGCCTTCTCCGGAAAGCCTCCAGGTGCTCGGGCGAGACAGTGAAATGGAGGATCACACGGCCCTCCTCACCGGCAGCATACATGGCTCCTTCGGCCAGATGCTCCTCAAAGGCCGTGCGGCCCGCCTCCGGATAACGATGAAAGAGAATAAGACCTTTGGGCAAGGAGCCGTATCCCAGCCCCGGCCTGTTCAGGAGGGCGTCAACGATCTCACCGTAACGGCCGGCATCTCTCATCTCCGGCGCCGGCATCCCGTACTTCTCCGAAAGATGCTTCTCCAGCAGATCATAAAAGGCAAACTTTTCCAGACCTGCGAAGAACCTCTTCATATCCCCTTCCGGCACGGGCACACCGCTCTTTCTGCCACTCTTCACCCACTGTCCGTGATAGGCATACAGGCTTTTGAACATGCGGCTGGCGGCACCCGACGCCGGCACGAACTTCACGACCCGGTAAGCTGCTTTTTCTTTTTCATACAGCTCTACAAAATACTTTTTCTGCTTCTCTTCCGGAACGAGGATGCCGTCGCCGGGCGTGGCCGGGCGACGTATCCCGGCAAAAGGAAAACCTTTCCGGAAAAGGGCCAGCTGCGCTTCCACCTGTTCAGGGGTGAGTCCCCTTTCCCTGAGCTGCTGCAGGTCCTGCTGTGTAAATAGTGATCTTTCCATAGCTGACAGTTCATCGTTCATCGTTCATCCTTCTTTTCTCCGCTTCCTTTTTCCCGGCCATAAACGCTTTGATATTGGTCTCCACCACCTTCTCCCCTTTCCGTGCAAAGAGCTGCTCGATGGCTTTTATCAGGTTCTCCTCCGACACCTGTATGAAGGGCTCTGCGGCCCCCAGCATCACCATATTGGCAGCCCTGGCCGAGCCGGCCTCACGTGCCAGCGTGCCGGCATCGACCAGCAGATGACGGGGCCGGCGGCGTATCTCGGCAAAGAGGGCCGCGGTGTCGGGATAGTTATCAATATTCTCATACGGTGCCGTGTTGGTCACCAGCCATCCCTCCTCTTTCAGGAAGGGCAGGTAACGCAGCGACTCCAACGGCTCCACCGAGAGGATCAGATCGCCCTCGCCCAGGGGGATCATGTCGGAATGTACGGGTCTGTCGGAGAGCCGCAGGTGGGAGTAGACCTCCCCGCCCTGCTGGCTCATGCCGTGTATCTCCGACTGTTTGATGTACAGGTTCTCTTTCACTGCTGCCAGGCCGATGACGGCAGCGATTGAGAGGATACCCTGTCCTCCCACGCCGGCCAGTATGATATCTGTTTTCATCGTTTTTTCTTTTCTGTTATCATCTTTTGATCTTCTTTTTGGCGGCGGCCACGCGCACGCACTCTCTGCGGGCCACGATCACCGATACGCCCTCATAAGCCAGCTCCTCCTCCATCACCTGCAGGTTCTCCCCGTGATGCTTCCGCAGGGGGATGATGGTACGCACATGCTCTTTCTCCACCCCCAGGCCCAGGCATATCTGTTCTATCCTGCCCAGCCCTGCGGGTATCTGGCCTCCCGTCATGGCTGTGGCATCGTTGTCGGAGATAATGATGGTCACGGGCGAACGTTTGTTGACGGCGTCGAGCAGTCCCGTCATGCCGGAGTGCGTGAAGGTGGAGTCGCCGATGACGGCCACGGCGGGCACCAGTCCCGCGTCGGCAGCCCCCACGGCCATGGTGATGCTGGCACCCATGTCGACACAGCTGTTGATGGCGTTGTAGGGAGGCAGTGCCCCCATGGTGTAGCAGCCGATGTCGGAGAAGACCCTTCCCCTGCCATACTTCTCCATCGCTATGTTCAGGGCCTTGTATACGTCGATATGTCCGCATCCGGGACAGAAAGAGGGAGGCCGCGGCACCGTCACCTCCGGCGTGACGGCCGGCTCGGGCAGGTCACGTCCCAGGGCCCTGCCCACAAGCCATGGGTTCAGCTCGCCGTCGCGCGGCAGGGTGCCGTCGAGACGCCCGCGAATCACCGGCACCTCACGCGGCGGCATCCCCAGCAACATCTCCTCGGCATAGGGATAGCCCTCCTCCAGGACGATGATCTCCCCGGCATCCTCAAAGAGACGACGGATCATCTCCTCCGGGAGGGGATAGAAAGAGACCTTGAGCACATGGTAAGGCACCCCCCCGGGGAAATTCTCCATCAGGTAGTTGTATGCCAGACCACAGGCGATGATGCCTCTCTGACTGCCGGGATGGGGGATATAACGGTTGTGACCGTCCTCCCTGTTGGCTTCCTCCATGAAACGGGGCCGGTCGGCGAGCAGCTGCTTGTATCTCTTGCGCGCTATCGACGGCAGCAGGATGAACTGCTTCGGGTCGGAGGGCAGCCGCAGGGGCTTCTGCTCCACGGGAGGACGCGGCGTCACGCCCGTGCGGGAGTGGGACAGGCGCGTCACCAGCCTCAACAACACCGGCACGCCGAAACGCTCCGACATCTCAAAGCCTTCGCGCACCATGTCGTATGCCTCCTGCTGGTCGGACGGCTCCAGGACGGGTATCTGCGCAAAGTGCCCGTAATAGCGCGAGTCCTGCTCGTTCTGTGAGGAGTGCATCGAAGGGTCGTCGGCGACGACCACCAGCAGGCCGCCGTTGACGCCGGTGATGGCCGCGTTCATGAAGGTGTCGGAAGCCACGTTCAGCCCCACATGTTTCATGCACACCATGGCGCGCCGGCCGGCATACGACATGCCCAGGGCCGCCTCCATGGCTGTCTTCTCGTTGGCGGACCACTCCCGAACCACGCCTTCGCCGGCCGCCTGGCGCGATGCCTGTACATATTCCATGATCTCTGTCGAGGGTGTGCCGGGATAAGCATAACACCCCGACACCCCGGCGTCAAGGGCAGCCTGTGCCACCGCCTCGTCGCCCAGTAAAAAAAGTTTTTCTTCCATATCTCTCTTGCCTGGTTGAAACCCTAAAATAAAACAAATTTTCAGTCTTCTCCTATGATCGTTACCACGATCCTCCGAGTTCCCCCGTGACGGCGGAACTCACACAGGTAGATCCCCTGCCAGGTACCCAGGTTGGGACGATGGTCCGTGATGGGTACCGTCACGGAAGCACCGAAGACTGACGACTTCAGATGCGCCGGCATGTCATCGCTCCCCTCCAGGGTATGCACAAAACGGGGATAGTCCTCCGGCACCAGGTCGTTCATGAATGTCTCGAAATCCCGGCGCACCGAGGGGTCGGCGTTCTCATTGAGCGTCAGCGCGGCCGAGGTGTGCCGGATAAAGACCTGCATGATGCCTGTGCGGGGCAGGGCACCTGCATGCTCCAGCACAAGGGAGGTGATCAGATGGTATCCTTTGGGGAAGGCAGGAAGGGTAAATTCTGTCTGACGTATCATGTTTTTTCTTTCAAAAATAGGATTTCCTGCAGAACGAAAGAATAATTTCCCAAAGATCACAATGAAAAAGGAAAAAAACAGTTTAATTTGAAGAGTTTTGAAAATAACCCCATGCTGCGTACCACGATCATCGGTTTTTTCCTGACCACTGCCCTCCTCCTGTCTGTGGAGGCCCAGCAGCGTACCGGTGTGCAGGGGACGGTGAGCGACTAGCAGGGTGCTCCCCTGGCGGGGGTACACATCCACCGGGCCGGCGACCAGGGAGGCACAGCCACCGACGGGCAGGGACATTTTTTTCTGGAGCTGCCTGCCGGCGACACGCTCACGCTGGTCATCTCTTCGGTGGGCTACGG
>CAZYQV010000136.1:0-3056 GCA_964649775.1 uncultured Rikenellaceae bacterium | reverse complement strand
CCGCTGGCCCAGAACATCACCCCCAGGTCGACGGCAAAGAAAAGGATCCAGGTGAGGGAAGCCAGCGTACGCACATAACGGTTGTAACGCTTGCCCAGATATTCGGGGATGGTGTAGAGCCCTCCCCGCCAGAAATAAGGGATGAAGATGAAAGCCGCCAGCAACATCGCCGGCACCGACCCGATCCAGTCGAAGTTGCCCACAGAGATGCCGTAACGGTATGCCTGGCCGGAGACCCCCACAAAATCCAGCGCACCGATATCGGACACCACCACCGACATGCCGATGGCCCAGAAAGGAAGGGTGCGCCCCCCCAGGAAATAATCCTCAGAAGTGTCGACAAAGCGTTTGAAATAATATCCCAGCAACAGCATACCTCCGAAGTATGCGATGATGATGAAAAAATCTATCCCGTGTAACATATTCCCGAAATTATGTTAATCAGATCCTTTGCTATTGACAAATACACTATTCTGCAGTAAATGACAAAACAAAGAAAAAAGAAAAAAACTTATTTCTGTAATCTTATTTATTTCATATCATTTTTTAACTCCTTCCGTCCAAAGCCTTTTGTTGGGCTCCGGTCCCATCATGAAATGCAATTCGCCCCCGGCGGTGAGCTCTTCATGAGTGATCCAGGGCCGGTCGATCGTTTTTCCGTTGAGGGTCAACGACTGGATATATTTGTTGCTGTCCGACACGTTGACGGCCCGTATCACCAGGTCTTCCTGCTGATACGGCAGATTTTTCTTCAGGATCACCTCCTCCAGGAGAGGGGAACCGATCATGTAACGGTTCGATCCGGGTGTGACGGGATAGAAGCCCATGGCGCTCAGCACATACCACGACGAGAGGGAGCCCATATCCTCATTGCCGCAGATGCCTCCCGCACCGGTCCGGTAGAGGCTGAGCACCTGCCGCACCTTTTCCTGTGTCTTCCAGGGCTCACCGGCAAAATCATAGAGATAGGCCACATGATGCGACGGCTGGTTGCCGTGCACATACTGACCTATGGTGCCTACCACCCCCACATACTTCGGACCGCTGATCTCCGGACTCATGGTGAAAAATGTATCAAGTTTTGCAGCAAATGCCTGGTTCCCCCCGAAGAGATCGATCAGTCCCGGCACATCATGCTGCACCGACCATACATACTGCCAGGCGTTCGACTCGGTAAAATAGCGGTTGGGACGCCTTCCTACCAGAAGGGGATCAAAGCAATCATAATAGGTATGCTCTCCGTTGCGGGCGATGCCGGCGGGACGCCCCTCACATGCCGGCAGCCAGGTGCCGCCGGCCAGGCGCGGACGCATGAAGAGACTCTCTTTGTCGAACAGATTGCGGTAGTTCTTCGCCCTGGCAGCCATCGCCTTGTACACATCTTCCTTTCCCATCTCTTTGGCCATCTGTGCGATGCACCAGTCGTCGTAGGAGAGCTCCAGGGTGTTGGAGACCGACTCGGGCCGGCGGTCCACCGGCACATAGCCCAGCCGCATATAATCCTCCAGGCCCGAACGGCCGTCTTCGGGCGGCAACGGCGGGGGCGGCGCCTGCGTGGCTTTCCTGTACATCGCCTCGAAGAGGAAAGAGGTATCCCAGTCGCGGAACCCTTTGCGGTAAGCATCCACGATGATCGGCACCAGATGGTCGCCGGCCATGCCCTGGCCGAAAACGTTGCGGTGATGCTGCGCCGGCAGCCAGCCGTAATGCCGCGTCTTCAGCCCGATGGAGCGGATCATGTCGTTGACATGCTCCGGCTCCGCGAGGTTCATCAGCGGGTGCTCGGAGCGATAGGTGTCCCAGCAGAAGAAAGAAGGATAGAAATCGCCTTTCTCCAGGGTGTGTATCTTCCCGTCCATGCCCCGGTATCTGCCGTCCACATCCTGGAAGATACGCTGCGCCAGGATGGAGTGATAGAGGGCGGTGTAGAAAACCGTCTTCTGCTCCTGCGTGGCCTTCCGCACTGCGATCTTCGAAAGCTCCTCGTTCCAGCTCTCCCGTGCCTTTTGCCGCACCCTGTCGAAGTCCCAGCCGGGGATCTCTGTCTCCAGGTTCTTTCGCGCCCCCTCCATACTGACATACGAGATACCCACCTTCACCAGGATACGTTCGCCGGCGAAAGTGTGGTAGTTGACGAAAGCCCCCACCTGCCGGCCGCTCTCGGCCGTCTTCCAGGGGAAGAGCGAGGCGCCCGACTCGGGCGTGCGGTAGGCGGCGTCCCAGGTGCCGTAGGCATCAAAGGGCCGGCTGAACTGCGCCACAAAATAGACTGTGGCCTCGTAGGAGATCTTGTATCCCCGGAGGGTATGATCGTCGACGATCTCCACATGCGACGGCTCTTCCTGCAGCCGGCCTATGCTGTGGCCCAGGTCGAGGAGGATGTGGGCATCGCGGCTGGCGGGGAAGGTGTAACGATGCATGCCGGCCCGCCGTGAGGCGGTCAGCTCGGCCTTCACGCCGTAGTCGTCCAGCACGACCGAGTAATAGCCGGGCGAGGCCTCCTCACGCTCGTGACTGAAACGCGAGCGGTAGCCGGCGTCGGGGTCGTCGCGCGGCCCAGGCACCACCTGCAGCCGCTGCCCCACCGTGGGCATCAGCAGCACATCCCCTGCCGCTACCATCCCCACACCACTGTAGTGGGTGTGGCTGAAGCCCATGAGCGTGTTGTCACCCCACTGGTAGCCCGATGCGTATGTCCAGCCCTTCACGTCGGTGTCGGGACTCAGCTGCACCATGCCGAAAGGTACGGTGGCACCTGGGAAGAGATGAGCAAAATAATTCGTGCCGATGAAGGGATCGACCTGGTCTGCCGGCTCCTGCCCGGTACGCTCCTGCACACTCTCACAGGAAACCAAAGCCAGGAACACGAGAACTGTTAAGAACACCTTGTTTTTCATATCGTTTATAGTCAGTTATTAGTTTCGAGTTTTTGAGTATCGAGTTTCGAGTTAAATAGTTCGTAGTTAGTGATTCGTGGTTCGTGGTTAACGAGTTTTGAGTTTTCGAGTATCGAGTTTCGAGTTAAATAGTTCGTCGTTCGTAGTTAGTGGTTCGTG
>CAZYQV010000135.1:0-4032 GCA_964649775.1 uncultured Rikenellaceae bacterium | reverse complement strand
AACATACTTTTCAACTCTTCAACTCTTCAACCTTTCAACTTTTCAACCTTTCAACTTTTCACTCCTTCAGGCATCGAGCATCGAGCTTCGAGCTTCAGAGCCGGATCTCAAAGTCATCGGCGTCGAGGTGCACGGGGAATTTTTCGCGGAACTGTTCCAGCGCTTCCATATCGAGGGCAACGGTGATGATGCCCTCTTCCTTCTCCGGCATCTCGCCCAGCACCTCTCCGCGGGGTGAGATCACCCGCGAGTCGCCGCTGTAGGCGATGTGCCGGCCGTCGCTGCCCACCCTGTTTACGCCGGCCACATACGCCTGGTTCTCCAGCGCCCGGGCCGTGAGGAGGGTCTTCCACACATGACGGCGCGGGGCGGGCCAGTTGGCGACGAACAACAGCAGGTCGGCATCGGCCCGGCTGCGTATCCAGACGGGGAAACGCAGGTCGTAACAGACAAAAGGTTTGATGCGCACCCCCCGCCACAGGAGGGTCACCTGCCGGCGGCCGGCGGTATAGTGCCTGTGCTCCTCCCCCATGCGGAAGAGATGGCGCTTGTCGTAACGCACGATCCCGCCGCGCGGCGGGACGAACAAAAAGGTGTTGTAATATCTTCCCTCCTCACCGACGATGAAGCTGCCGGCCACGGCAGCATCATGACGGAGAGCCAGCGCCCGCATATATGCCGGTGTGGCACCGTCCGGCGCTTCTGCGAAGCTCTCCGGAGCCATGGTAAAGCCGGTGGTGAACATCTCCGGCAGGAGGATCAGGTCCGTCCGGTCCTTCACCCCGTCCGTAAGACGTTCAATATGCCGTTTGTTCGCCTCCGGGTCCTCCCAGCGGAGATCGGCCTGTACGAGGGTCACTCTGAACGCTTTCATCATCCTTCATAAAAAAGAAAAAGGTGCCTGACAGGAGATCAAACACCTTTATACCGTTCGTTGTTCCGGTGGAACAACTATTTTTGTTCCTGCAGGCCGTTGTAATACTGATCCAGTATGCTGCACATGAGCGGCTGATAGAAATGCCAGTAAAAATAACGTTTCTTGCTCAGCAGGGACAGACCTATCCTGCGGCTGAAGTCATCGTACCTCTGAAAATAGGCCGTCCGCATATAAACAGGGTTGGAGGCAAAGTTACCGGCCAGGTAGTAATGCGGATGTTCCTTCGTACCCTCCATCACTGCCGGGAACTCGTTCGGGATGGCGTTGGCCGCCAGGATAGAGTCGCCCACCTGGTTCACATGGATCTTGAAATTGGCCACCACCTTGTTCTTGCCCGCCTCAATGATCTCGAACCAGTAGGGGAAAGGCACCTTGTACGGGAGACCGTATTTTTCCATTCCCAGCTCAGTAGCATAGATATAGGGGACTTCGAAATCCAGGTCTTTCTCATTCTCCAGGACAACCACACGATCGTTCTGGTTCACCAGCACGATACCTCCTTTCTTAAAGGCCCATGGCTTGAGGTATTGTTCCCGGTATTTGTCCATGATCCACACCGGCAGTTCCGGGTTTTTGGCCGAGTCCAGGGTAGTGAAATATTTGCCGATCCATTCGGACCATTTGATACCCAGCAGCTCTTCCACCTTGGTTCTCTCAAGGGGGTCGGTGGGGAAGATAAGCGTATTGAACTCACTGATGATCAGCTTACCCCGGTCATTCATCTCTTTCATGAAGAGATAATCATTGTTGTTAAGGCCTCCATAAATCTTGCGCGATTTGCGGGTACGGCTGATCCCTTTGTACCAGTCGTTGAAGAACACGCCGTACGTGTCGGTAAAATAGGCCATATCAAAAGAATCTGCCAGGGCGATCACCTGCGAAAGACGGATCCTCTTGATCTTATATTCTTTTTTCCTTTCCGGCTTGAGGGGAAAGAAGCCGTAATAGTCCTTCGTATAGTCGTATCTTTTCTTGTTTCCCTTGACATATTTCTCATGTGTCAGGATCCAGTTGAAAGAGCGGTGGTTGACCCGGTCGTAAGAAGGAACGGTTTTGTCTAGGATCAGTATCTTCAATTCTTTCTTGGGCTGAAAGGCCCATTTAAGAAGAAAGTATCCCGGGATGATGGAGAGGATAACCAGGATAATAAAAATTTTTCTGAAAAATTTACCCATAGAACCTCAAACTTTAGTTAAATAAAATTGTGCAGATGTCGTTCCAACAAAAATACAAACATAAAAGTATTAAAATAATTTTAGATAAAAAATTTTATCCTCAAAACTTCATTATTATTGACATCTTTTCCCTCTAATACTTTTCCTGTACACTTTTTGTTACATCCTCTTTCTCTTTTTCCGTGACGTAACACAAAGATTGCACTTTCATCAGTATCCGGCGGCAGCATCATCGCCCCGCGGGTCGGCGCCACCTGCTTTGCGGCCGTCCTCCCCCACCAGGATGGCATCCACCCTTCCTATCGAACTGCGTATCTTCAGACGATAGCCCATTTCCCTGAGGCGCAGGGTGTCTGAGGGGGTGAAGGCCTCTGCCTCGGCAAAGATCACATCCGGTTTCCACTGGTGGTGGAACCTCCCGGCATCCACGGCCTGCTGTATCGGCATGTTGTGTACCGTAACGTTGAGGATGGTCTGGAACACCGAGGTGATGATGGTGGAGCCGCCCGGTGATCCGACAACCATGAAGAGCTTACCCTCTTTCTCGACGATGGTGGGGGTCATGGAGCTCAACATTCTTTTCCCGGGTCTGATGGCGTTGGCTTTTCCGCCGATGAGGCCGAAGGAGTTTGGATAGCCCGGCTTGATGCTGAAGTCATCCATCTCGTTGTTCAACAAAAAGCCGGCACCCCTGACAAACACCTTGTTGCCGTAGCTCCTGTTAAGTGTGGTGGTGACAGAGACAGCGTTTCCGGCATCATCGACCACCGAATAGTGGGTGGTCTCTTCGCTCTCATACCCCGGAGGGTCGCCGGCGGAGATACTGTCGGAGGAGGTGACCGTGCCGGGGGAGAAGCCTTTCATGCGTTCCCTGCAGTACTGCGGGCTGATCAGTCCTTCCACGGGCACATTGAAGAAATCGGGATCGCCCAGGTAGGCAGCCCTGTCGGCATAGACCCTTTTCTCGGCCTCCACCATCACATTGACGGTCTTCGGGGTGTTCCATCCCCACTCTCCCAGGGGGTAATCCCCGGTCATGGTGAGCAGCTGCATCAGGGCCACCCCTCCGCTCGACGGCGGCGGCATGGAGATGATCCTGTATTCTTTATAAGTACCTGTCAGGGGTGTACGCCACACCGCATGATACTCCTTAAGGTCCTCAAGGGTGATCCATCCTCCCCCCTCCTCCATCTGTTGCACCAGCGCCTCGGCCACAGGACCACTGTAGAAGCCGTCGCGGCCGTGGTCGCGTATCCTGCGGAGTGTGGCCGCCAGCTCTTTCTGCACCAGCGTGTCGCCGGCCTGCCAGGGGGTGTCCTTCACAAAGAGAGGCGGCACCTTGTTGGCCCGCAGGAAAGCGTCCCGCGCATGGTTCAGTGAGCGTGCCTGCTTCTCCGTCAGGGGAAAACCTTTCTCCGCCAGCCTGATGGCAGGACGCATCACCTTCGCCAGCGGTAACTTGCCGTACCTGTTATGTGCTGTGATCATGCCGTCCACCGACCCCGGCACCCCCGAGGCCAGGTAACTGTCGGTGCTCTCCCCTTTTTTCACATTCCCTTCCTCATCCTGGAACATCTCTTCATAAGCTTTCAGAGGTGCTTTCTCGCGGTAGTCGAGTGTCGCGGCCGCGCCGTCGGCAAAACGGATCACCATAAAACCGCCTCCCCCGATGTTGCCGGCGGGAGGATAACATACGGCCAGGGCAAACCCTGTGGCTACCGCAGCATCCACAGCATTCCCTCCCTGCTTCAGGACCTCCAGCCCCGCCGCCGACGCAGCAGGATGGGCCGAGACCACCACTCCGTGATCAAAAAGAGCATGTCCTTCCTTCACGGAAGGCTGACGGCAGGAAACACCGACGACAGAGAGCAGAAGCAGGAGAGAAACGATCCTTGTAATGTTCATATAACAGTATTTAAA
>CAZYQV010000134.1:0-5424 GCA_964649775.1 uncultured Rikenellaceae bacterium | reverse complement strand
AAAAAATGAGCAACAGAACATTTGCTCCCGGCAAGCTGGTCAGATACCGTCACCGGCGGTGGATCGTCCTGCCTTTGGGAGATAAGGAGGTGATGATGCTGAAGCCGCTGGATGGCTCTGAGCGTGAGGTGACGGGTGTGTACCTCCCGTTGCGGTTGCCCGGTGAGGAGGTGGAGGAAGACACTTTCCCCCTGCCGGGGGTGGACGACCTGGGCGATTTTGCTACGGCGCGGCTGCTCTTCGATGCTTCGCGCCTCTCTTTCCGTCATGCTTCGGGGCCCTTTCGCTGTATGGGCAAGCTCTCCTTCCGGCCGCGGGCCTATCAGATCGTGCCCTTGGTGATGGCCCTGCAGCAGGAGACCACCCGCCTGATGATCGCCGACGACGTGGGGGTGGGAAAGACCATCGAGGCGTTGCTGATCATCCGTGAGCTGCTGGAGCGCGGCGAGATCAGAAGCTTTGCCGTTATCGCCCCGCCCCACCTGTGCGAACAGTGGCAGCAGGAGCTGCGTGATAAACTTGACATCCGGGCCGAGATCATACGCTCCAGCACCGCCGCCCGTCTCGACCGCCAGCTGCCCGACGACCGCAGCATCTTCTACCACCTGCCCTACCAGGTCATCTCGATAGACTATGTCAAGGCGGAAAAGAGAAAAGTGCTCTTTCTCAACGAAGCTCCCGACCTGATCGTCGTTGACGAAGCGCATACCTGCGCCCTGCCGGCCAATGCCAAACATAAATCGCAGCAGCAGCGCTACAGTCTGTTGCACGATCTGGCGGCCGACGGGAAGAAACACCTCATCCTCCTCACTGCTACACCCCATTCGGGCAAAGACCAGGAGTTCATCTCGTTGCTGGGGCTGCTGAAAGAAGAGTTCAAACGTCTCGATTTTGAGAAAATGGAGGCGAAAGAACGGAAGAGGATTGCCCGCTATTTTATCCAGCGCAAGAGGGAATCGATACGAAAGTGGCTGGAAGAGGAGACTCCTTTCCCCGAACGGGATGCGCGCGAGGAGCGGTTTTATCTGTCGGAAGAGTATGCGCTTTTCTACCGGGAGGTGCGCGATTTTGCCTGGGGGCTCAGCAGCCGTCACGGCAATGACCGCACCCGACGTTTTCGCTACTGGGCGGCCCTGGCGCTGCTGCGCGGCGTGATGTCGAGCCCTGCCGCAGGATACAGCATGCTGATGAACAGAAAGGACAGACATCTCGAGGAAGAAGAAGACCTGTTCACCCGCGAGGGAACGGACAACCCCGTCATCGACCGGCTGTCGCAGGACTCCGACTTCACACGGCCCGAGCTGCTGGACAACGCCGGCCTCCGCAGAGAGGAGATCGAGAAACTGGAAAAATTGGCGGAAAAGATATTGGCTCTCTACGGTCCGGAGAGAGACCATAAGATCGCACGAGCGGCGACTATCGTCCATCGCTGGGTGAAAGAGGGATTCCGGCCCATCGTCTTTTGTAAGTACATCGAGACGGCAAAATATGTCGGCGAAGAGCTCAGGAAGAAGCTGCCCCGCAATGTGGACGTGCAGGTGGTCACCTCGGAGATGGCCGATGAGCAGCGCCGGGAAGTGGTGGAGGCGATGAGCGGCAGGGAACGTCGCGTTTTGGTGGCCACCGACTGTCTGAGCGAGGGTATCAACCTGCAGGACCTGTTCACCGCCGTGCTGCACTACGATCTGCCGTGGAACCCCAACCGCATCGCACAGCGCGAGGGTCGTATCGACCGTTTCGGACAGCGTGCCCCCGTGGTGAAGATCTCTTTGCTCACCGGCGAAGACAACCCCATCGACCGGGCGGTGCTGAAGGTGCTTATCAAAAAGGTATGGGACATCCAGAACGCTACCGGCATCAACATCTCACTGGGCGACGAGGAGCAGTCGCTCATCGACGAGGTGC
The DNA here is from genome assembly GCA_964649775.1 of uncultured Rikenellaceae bacterium. Taxonomy (GTDB): domain Bacteria; phylum Bacteroidota; class Bacteroidia; order Bacteroidales; family VadinHA17; genus DRPN01. The sequence continues at coordinate 3,519 of CAZYQV010000134.1, read as the reverse complement.
TGCGCAGTGTGCTGATGGGTGAGGGGGAGCAGCGTACCCTCTTTGCCGAAGAGTTTTACACCCGCGAGCTGGAGAAGGTGCGGGAGCGGGCATCGCGGCTGCGCAACATCTTCGAGCATGCCTCCATACGGCCGGAGATGATACGCGACGATCTCAGGGCTGTGGATGAGGCCATCGGTGACATGCAGGCCGTAGAGAGCTTTGTGTTGCAGTCGGTCACCCATCTGGGCGGCACTGTCGAAAAAAATGATCAGGGATATCTCCTCCATGTACGCAACCTGCCTCATCACCTGCGTCTGCTGCTGGACGATCGGAACAAAATCCCCGTGAGCTTCGCCTCACCCTCACCCGCCGGATACCTCTATCTGGGCAGAAACCATCCCTTTGTTGAGCAGCTTTGTCATTTTATCCTGGCCCTGGCATTCGACAGACCCCCTGGCTATCATAAGATAGCGCGTGTCGCTGAGATCGTGACCGATGCCGTGACCCGACGTACCACCCTCATCATGTTCCGTGTGCGCAACGTCATCAAGGAAGTACACAGCTCCCACGAGGTGGTCTCCGAAGAGATGTACCTCTGGGGATACCGTGGCAGCGGCGACCATGCTGACACCCTCTCCTACGAGGAAGCCAAACACCTGCTCCTCCATGCCGTCAGCCGCAGAAACCTTTCAGTGGAACGACAACGAGAAGACCTGTTGCGCGAACTGGAACGGTTCGACCGGCTCCAGCCACGTTTCATGGAACTGGCCATGCAACGGGCCGAAAACCTCGTGAAAGCCCACAGCCGCTTCAAGCAACTGGTGGGCGGTCGACGATACGAAAAAGCTACCCCCGTGCTTCCCCCCGATGTTATGGGGGCCTATATACTGATCCCGCAACCTAAACCGGTGCTGTGATATGAACTGTTCGGCCATTCACATCCAGGGCAATATCCTTTCCCACGAGATCCTTGACAGGATTCGCTACGATGAGAATTTCCCATGGCAAAAAGCTGAGGATTTCGGCCTGCCTAAGGGGGCATCACTGCGCGACCATATCGGTGCTGCATGGTCGGAAGCACGTACCCTCTGGCTGATCTACCGCCGAAAGATTGAGAACCTTGCAGAGGGGGAGTACGGCACCACCGAGACCCGCAAGCTGTGGATGGTGCCTTTCTTTTATGAGCTGGGATACGATCTGGAGAGCAGTGAGGCCGAGGAGGTGGACGGCCGCAGTTATCCCGTCAGCCACCGCGATGTGCGGCGCGACGGCTTTCCCGTACTGATCATGGGCTATGAGGATGCCCTCGACCGTAAACCGGCAGGCAGCCGCCTGCGCATGTCACCCCATGCCCTCATGCAGGAGTACCTAAACCATACCGAACACCTGTTCGGCCTCGTTACCAACGGAAGGGTGATACGCCTGCTGCGCGACTCCAGCCGCCTGGCGCGACTGGCGTATGTCGAGTTCGACATCGAGAAGATGCTCGAGGAAGACCTCTACACCGAGTTCGCCCTGATGTACCGTCTGATCCATGCTTCACGCATGCCGCAAAAGCAGAGCGAGGTGGAGAGCTCGATCATTGAACAGTATCACCAGGAGTCGATCGATGCAGGTCATCGCATACGCAATAAGCTGCGTTTGGCAGTGAAAGAGGCCATGGAGATACTGGCCAACGGTTTCCTGCATACCCTCCGAAACGAGACTTTCGTCACAGCTGTGCGTGACGGTCGTGTGGAGGCCGGCGCTTTCTACAAGCTGTTGCTGCGTGTGATCTACCGCATCATCTTCCTGGCCACCATCGAAGAACGTAACCTGGTCTACGGACACCTTGAGCGCCGGGACCCCCGCTATGACGAGTTGAACCGCCTGCGAGGTATCTACCGTAAATACTACAGCTTCGAACGCCTGCGCGAACTGGCTCTCTCAGCTGTCTACATCGATCCGGTGAAAGAGGATCTGTGGCAAAGCCTTCTCGCTACCTTCCGTCTTTTCGAGCCGCTTGACGAGGGCAAAAAACTGGGCATACAACCGCTCGGGGGCGATCTCTTTGGTGTCGGCACCTTGCACGAAGAGAACATCGATCTTTATGCCCTCCACCTCAGCAACGAGGCTTTCCTGAAGGTGATACAGCGTCTCACTACTTTCCGCGACGATCAGGGAGGGCTCACCCGTGTCAACTACCGCGACCTCGACGTCGAGGAGCTGGGGTCGGTCTATGAGGCCCTGCTGGAGCTGCATCCCCGCTTTCTTACCGACGGGCCGAAGCCCCTCTTCGGCTTCACCGAAGGGTCGGAGCGCAAGCTCACAGGATCGTATTACACCCGTCACGACCTGGTGGCACAGCTCATCAAGACCGCTCTGCTCCCCGTCATGGAGGAGCGGGTGAGGAGCGTGGCCACGCCCCGCGGGAAAGAGGAGGCCCTGCTGGGCATCACCGTCTGCGATCCGGCTGCCGGCTCGGGCCATTTCCTGCTGGCGGCAGCACGCACCCTGGGCTTCGAGCTGGCACGCATACGCTCGGGCGAGGAGAACCCCGGCGAGGAGTGGGTGACACCCGCCGTGCGCGACGTCATAGAACGCTGTATATACGGCGTGGACAAGAACCCTGCGGCGGTGGAGCTGTGCCGTCTCGGCCTGTGGCTCACCGGCCACAACAGCGGCAAACCCCTCACCTTCCTGGAGCATAAGATCAAGTGCGGCGATGCCCTCGTGGGCGTCGACACCCTGCAACGCCTCGAAGAGGGTATCCCCAACGGAGCATACAAGGCCGTCACCGGCGACGACAAGGCCACGGCCGCCCACTATGCCAGAAAGAACAGAGCCTTCCGGAAAGATAAACAACTCACCCTCACCCTCCGGCAGGAGAGCCCGCAGGAGCATATCCACGGCTATGCCCGGAAATACAGGGAGCTGGTGCGCCTCAAGACCGACACGCTGAAAGATTATGAGGAGAAGAAACGGGAGTTCGAGCGGCTGCGATACGACCCGCAGCTTGACAAAGACCGCACCGCCTGCAACCTTTTCACCTATGCCTTCTTCCAGCCCTACCGGCAGGGTCAGGAAGAACACCTCACCGTCACCGGCGAGGTGCTGGCGCTCTTCCGTAGATCGTCGGGGTCGGTGAACGCCCGCCTCGAAGGGCTGGCCAACGCCCGGGCCGTGGAATACCGTTTCTTCCACTGGCCCCTCGAGTTCCCCGACGTCTTTGAGCAGGGCGGCTTCGACGTAGTGCTGGGCAACCCGCCGTGGGACATTATTGAATTGAAAGAAAAAGAGTTTTTTGCAACAAGGGATGAAAAAATTGCTTCGGCAGCCAATAAAGCGCAAAGAGTAAAACTTATTGAAAAATTAAAAGAGGAGAATCCAGGTTTATATGAAGAGTATTCCAATGAACTTCATTATATCAATGCAACAAGAAAGTTCATACAGGAAAGCGGGATCCTTACGCTTACAATAAGAGGGCGTACAAATACATATTCGGTTTTTTCAGAACTTGCTTTCCGAAAAATTAATGAAAGGGGAAGAAGTGGAATC
>CAZYQV010000133.1:0-3379 GCA_964649775.1 uncultured Rikenellaceae bacterium | reverse complement strand
ACAGTGCCGGATCATTCTGGAAGAAGGATCCCCCCTTTCCTCACACCACCTCCAGGATCTCTTTCCAGGAGAACAAGGGCTTTTCTTCATCTGTACTTCTAAAACCTACCACCAAATGATCTCCCATAAAACCGGCATCTTCCGACCTATCCCTGCCACTTCGGCGCTCCTTCATTATCTCTCCGTACTCGTCATCCTCATATAACATCTTTTTTAATTCTCCCAAACTTTCCAATTTTATCGCCAAGATGCGGAGGTTCTGACTCACAATCTTTTCACTACTCTTTTCTTTTTCCATCTCCTCCTCTTCCGTCCGGAAAGTTTCGCCTGTGACCTCCGCCATTTTTTTCAGCATACTCTCCAACCGGGAAGGTTTTTCCGTTTCCCACCAGTGTAACATCTCCCTGTACAGCTCTTTCAGCAGTTTCATCTCCCGTATGCCGGTCTTAAAGATGGAATAGTCCGGATCGCTGTAGAAATATTTTCCGTCCTGCACCTCGATCGGCGCCTCAAAACCCAGGATATCACTGCGCATCACGCGAATATCATCCTGGATGGTGCGTTTGGATACCCTTTTCTTACGCCCTTTTGCATCCTGCAGGGCTTCGGTACATTTTTTCGCCAGCTTTTTCAGGGTCCACTCCCCATACCGGTTCCGGAAACAAGTATCCAGCGTCTTGTAACGGATCAGGGCATTCAGATTGGTCGGCATAGAAAATAATTTAAGATTTTTTTCAGATATGCAGAAAGAGTGCACAAAAGCATTCTATCCTTGCACTCACAAAATAACAATTATCCATCAAAACCGAAAGGACCATGAAAAAAACAAACACCGACATTACGTTCATCCTCGACCGTTCCGGGTCGATGGGGTCGATCCGCAACAGAACCATAGAAGGGTTCAACACTTTCCTGGCAGAGCAGCAGGAGGGCAATCCCGGCGCGTTGCTCACGCTCATCCAGTTCGATCATGAATATGAGATCGTGTTCTCCGGCAAGGAGATAGGCAAGGTCGTTCCGCTGAACCGCGACACCTATGTCCCGAGGGGGATGACTGCGCTGCTCGATGCCATCGGCCGGGGCATCCGCGAGACCCGCGCCCGTCACAAAGCCATGAAAAAGAAAAAGCGGCCGGAGAAGGTGGTCTTTGCCATCCTCACCGACGGGCTGGAGAACGCCAGCCGCGAGTATTCGCGCGACAAGATCTTCCGCATGATCCGCAAACGGGAGGAGAAGGACGGCTGGCAGTTCCTCTTCCTCGGCGCCCACCAGGATGCCATTCACGAAGCCGCCACCCTGGGGATCAATGCAAAAATGGCTATGAGATTCGCTGCCGACGACCGGGGCACCATAAACGCTTTCAAATCCGTCAGCAAGAACATCAGCAAATTCGCCATGGAGGACGATGACCTCTCCTTCACCGACGAGCAGCGGAAAGAGCAGGAGCGGTAGCATAGGATAACAGTGAGGGCCTCACACGGTGTGAGGCCCTCACTTGTTCTTTATGTCCCTCACGGGGCGTAAGGGCCCTTGTCAGGCCACAGTCCCGGTCCGGTTGGACGGGGCCATACAAAACCCTGAAGGGCAGGAGGCAGGGTTATCTCATCCGGATCATCCGGCCGGTCTTTGTGCGATCACCTGCTCTCAGGCGATAGAGATAGATCCCTGCGGGTAACTCCGGGGCATTGAACTCGTACCGGTGACTGCCTGCCGGGAGCTTTTCGGAGATCCCTACATACATCAACTGCCCAAAAACATTATAGACCCGCAACTCTGTAAACGACGCTTCCGGCAGATAGAAACGGAAGGTGGTGGAGACATCAAACGGGTTCGGACGGTTTGGTTGCACGGAGAAAGTCCGTTCGTCACCCATCGACAGATCATCGACCCCCACTGTGGAATATATTTTCAGTACCAGCCGGGAGGAGTCGACACACCCCGTCCTTCTCATCACCACATACGTCATGCTGTCGGCTCCCACATAACCGGCCTCCGGCGTGTAGAGAAGGGTGCTGTCGCCATTTACCACCACCGTGCCATGCAGGGGAGCCTCCACGGCCACCACCATAAGCGTATCGCCCTCCGGGGTCGTGTCGTTGACCAGCACATTGACCACCACCGGCTCGTCCTGGCGGATGCTCAGGGTGTCTTCGTTGAGCTGCGGAGGAGCGATGCCATAGACCACCAGCAATACGGTCGTATCCGTATACTGCACGTCAAAATAGCGGCAATTCATGATCTCCGTGCCGTTGATCACATCAAAAGTATCCGTACGGGAAGTGAACTTCATGACCTCATACACCTCCCCTTCCCCGGGGATATAACCATCCAAAAGATTTATGTTCAGCGTTCCCGTCAGGCCGGCATCCCCGACAATCTCCAGACGGTCAAACGCCGTATCTGCCGCAGTACCGCCTATATCGATATTTACGGATGAAGCCGAATCCGGAAGGTACTCTCCCGTCAGACTTAAAAGACCCACGGAATCTCCCGGTGACACACTCCCCGTATTTTTCATGGGCAATGAAAAAGATATGCTCCCTTCTCCGGTGATCACTCCTGTTTCTTTATTTACAACATTTACACTGGCAAATCCGGAAGGAAAAGGGCTTTTCTTTTTGTAGATGCCATAATTATTAAAAAAAGGATTATCGTATCCCTGTTCTTTGTTTATGCCATACGGACCGGTAATTTCATCCAAAAACAAACCATAATTATTAAACACAGCCACTCCGATACTTGAGTTATACATCAGCTTAATGGTCCCTTCTTTCCAGTGAAAGGTTCCATAGTTATCAATCCGGCCCTGAAAACTGTTGGATTTAGTATAGGGCCCCAATGACACGTATACCTCCGCATCTCCGTCAAAGATCACCACGCCGGTCCCTCCGCCCATCGTCCCCCCTGTCAGATCTGCATATTTTTTTATAACAAGCGTATCATTCGTAGCAATTCCTGCCCCTGAATAGGTCGTTCTTAATGAGTCAATCGCGACCTTCTTCCCCGTATTGAAAACAAGATGATCTCCAACAGATACCATACAGGAGTCGAGGAGCGGCGTGCTGCCTTCATCAAAAAAGACCCAGTTGTAACCCTGCGGCCTGAATTCTCCTTTGATATCAAAAGTATCTTTAATATGAAAAGTATATTGTCCTATAAAATTCAGAAGACCCTCACAGCGTACCGGCCCCTCAAATGTTCTGGGACCCGTAACTTTAATTCCGCCCTGTTCCCCGATCCAATAGGAACCGGTTTCAGCACCGTATGAAGCAGGTAATATGAGCAAGCCGGCATGCACTTCCATCTCTCCGTTATTAACAAACTGTATGTAACGCATTACACGGGTTCCGGTACCTGATTTGATGTATTTCCCGTAATT
>CAZYQV010000132.1:0-4128 GCA_964649775.1 uncultured Rikenellaceae bacterium | reverse complement strand
CAAAAGGAAAGCCGCACCTGCCGGTGCGGCTTTTTTTCTCCCGTACAGATCATCACGACCTGTTTTTCTTCCCCGGCCGGCCGTGCCTGCGGAAGTTCTTTTTCCTGCCCCTTCTGTCGGGCCGGCGTCCGCCGTCGCGGGCCATCTCTTTCTCCTCCAGGCTGCCTTCCATGCGGGGGATGGCATAACCTATGAGCCTTTCTATTTTTTTCAGCTTATACTGCTCGTCGGGCGTTACCAGGGTGACGGCCCTGCCTTTCTTTTTGGCGCGGGCGGTACGGCCCACACGATGTACATAGTCCTCAGGGTCCTGCGGCACATTATAGTTGACCACCATATCGATGTTGTCGATGTCTATGCCGCGGGAGATGACGTCGGTGGCCACCAGCACCGGCACCTCTCCTATCTTGAACTTACGCAGAATCTCGTTGCGGTCGCTCTGCACCAGGTCGGAGTGGATGGCCTGCACCGGCATGCCCTGCCCCCGCAGGTCTCGTTCCAGCTGCTTGGCCCCTTTCTTGGTCGAGGAGAAGACCAGCACCCTGTCCAGCTGCTCCTCCTGCAACAGCCTCTTCAGCACCCCGAACTTATCCTTTTCGTGCAGGAAACGGACCGCCTGCTGCACCCCTTCGGCCGGCTTGGAGACCTCGAAGTTGATCTCTTCGGGATCATGCATGATCTTTTTCGCAAAACGCCGTATGTCGGAAGACATGGTGGCCGAAAAAAGAAGGGTCTGGCGCTGTTCCGGCAGCTCCTGCAGGATGCGCATGATATCTTCTTTGAAGCCCATGTCGAGCATGCGGTCGGCCTCGTCGAGGATCACACGCCGGATCATCTCCAGCTTGGTATAGCCCAGTTTGATGTGGGCCAGCAGACGCCCCGGCGTGGCGATGATGATGTCGGCACCTCTGAGGATGGCCTGCTTCTGCTGCTCAAACCCCATGGCATCACCCCCGCCGTAAATGGCGATGGAGCTGATATCCATAAAATAGGTGAGCCCTTCGAACTGGGTATCTATCTGCTGGGCCAGCTCACGCGTGGGCGCCAGGATGAGCACCGAAGGATGCAGGCCGCGCTCCTGCTGATGCAGCAAGGTCTGTATCACCGGCAGGGCATACGCCCATGTCTTGCCCGTACCTGTCTGGGCACAGCCGATCACATCCTTCCCCTCGAGGATCAGCGGGATGCTGGCTTGTTGTATTTTCGTAGGCTCTTCAAAACCAAAAGAGGCTATCCCCTCCTGAAGCGCCTCATCAAAAGGAAAATCCCTGAAATGCATATATGAATAGGATCAGTCTTTGTTCGGAACATTCTGAAAAGACAAAAATAATACTTTATTTTGAGCTTCCTTTGTTTATTGTCCTTTTATTTGAATATACAGGGCCCGTCCATGACCACAAAGCGTTACCGTTCCGTTTTCTTCGACCTGGATAACACCCTCTGGGATTTTACCTCCAACTCTAACAGGGCTTTTGCTCTCCTCCATAAAAAGTACGGTTTCGACAGGAAAGGGATCCCGCTGGCGAGACTACTGGAGGTGTACCATCATTACAACGATCTGATGTGGGAGGAGTACCGCCAGGGACGCCTCGACAAGGAGACCCTGCGCTGGAAAAGGTTTTATCTCACTTTTGATGAGCTGGGCATGCCCGACGAGCCGCTGGCCCGGCAGATGGATGTGGAATATCTGGAAACCAGCAAGCAGATGACCGGTCTGGTAGAAGGGGCGCGGGAGATCCTGGAACACTTAAAAGAGAGGTATCCCCTGTACCTCCTCACCAACGGCTTCAACGAGGTACAGTTCACCAAGATACACAACAGCGGGCTGGAGCCTTATTTTGAGAAAGTGATCACCTCCGAGATGGCCGGGGCCCTGAAGCCCCATCCCGCCTTCTTCGAATATGCTTTGCGGGTGACGGGCTCCGCGGCCGCCGGCGCCGTCATGATCGGCGACGATGCCGTCACCGACATACAGGGTGCAGCAGATGCCGGCATCGACACCATCCTCTTCAACCCCGCCGGCAGGGCTCACACCACCCTCCCCACCTATGAGATCCGGCAACTGGCGGAAATAAAAGATATCCTCTGATACTGCAGGATTATCAGGTCAGAAAGGTGTTTCCTGTGAGCCGGAGGGAGCGTCTTTCTTGAAGAAATCATGATCCGTCACAACCCCTTCCTCGTTCATCTTCGACCCCACGGTCACCGTCAGGGTCTCCTGGTCGATCGTCTCCTCCCAGTCCTCAAGGTCGGTAAACTTGGCCTGCTCCTCCTTGAAGCGCAGCCTTATGTCGCCGATGGGGCCGTTGCGGTGTTTGGCCAGGATGATCTCGGCGACACCCTTTGTGGAACGACCCTCCTCATCCTCATGGATGTTATATTTCTCCTGCCGGTGTATGAACAGCACCATGTCGGCATCCTGCTCTATGGCGCCCGATTCGCGCAGGTCGGACAGCTGGGGTCTTTTGTTCCCCGAGCGCAGCTCCACCGAACGATTGAGCTGGCTTAGAGCGATGATGGGGACATCCAGCTCTTTGGCCACCGTCTTGAGGGTGCGGGAGATGGTGCTCACCTCCTGTTCCCTGTTGCCGCGCGAGTCGCCCGGCGCCGACATCAGCTGCAGGTAGTCGACGATGATCACCTGCACATCGTACTGCATCTTCAGCCGGCGGCACTTGGCCCTGAACTCAAAAAGGGAGATAGCCGGCGTATCATCGATATAGATGGGTGCATCGATCAGCTCCTTGATGTTGGCTTCAAGGTGTTTCCACTCCTCGTCGGTGAGCTTGCCGTTGCGCACCTTGCTCACAGGCAGCTCCGTCTCGGAGACGATCAGGCGGTTGACCAGCTGCAGGGAGGACATCTCCAGGGAAAAGATGGCCACGGGCCGCTCATGGTCGATGGCTATGTTGCGGGCCATCGAGAGGGCGAAGGCCGTCTTGCCCATCGAGGGACGGGCAGCGATGATCACCAGGTCGGAGGGCTGCCATCCCGAGGTGAGACGGTCGAGCTTGGTGAACCCCGACGGCACGCCGCTGAGGTTGTCTTCCCGCTTGCCGGCCTCCTGTATCTGTTCGATCGCCTTATGCACCAGCGCGTTGATCTTAAGGGTCTCTTTCTTGATGTACCCCTCGGCGATCTGGAAAAGCTCCTGCTCGGAGAAATTGAGCAGATCATCCACATCGACGGTCTCATCAAAAGAACGTTTCTGTATCTCGGAAGAGACCCGTATCAGCTCCCGCTGGATATATTTCTGGGCGACGATACGTGCATGGTATTCCACATGGGCGGCCGAGATCACCCGGCTGGTCAGCTGCGAGAGGTAGTAGGCCCCGCCCACCAGGTCGAGCTCTTCGCGTTTTTTCAGCTCCTCCTTCACCGTCAGGATGTCGACGGGTTTCTGCTCGCTGGCCAGCTCCTGGATGGCCGCATAGATCTTCTGGTGCTCGTCCTTATAAAAACTCTCGGGCGTCAGCAGGTCGAGGACACCCAGAATAGCGTCTTTCTCCAGCATGATGGCCCCCAGCACGGCCTCCTCCAGCTCCACCGCCTGCGGCGGCAGCTTGCCTATGTCCAGATCGCCCGGCACACGCTGCCTGCCGGCATTTCCCGCTTTTTGTCTTTTTTCTGCCATTTTCCTTTTTGTTTTCCTGTCAAAATTACGAAATGATCCCCACCCTCCTGCCTCTCTTCTCCTTCTTTTACAAACAAATTTTTGTTAACGGACGGTGGAAAAAAATCCCTCTTTTTTACTCCTCCGTTCTATGCAGTTCTTTTGCGAACATTGTGCAATCTCTCTGCGTACTTTGCGTGAACCTTCCTTCATCCAAAATTCATCATTCAAAAATTCATCATTCAAAATTCCATTCCTTATCTTTATTCCCAAAAGCATCACCCATGATCGTTTATCCCAATGCCAAGATCAACCTGGGGCTGCGCATCCTGCGCCGCAACGACGACGGGTTCCATGATCTGGAGACGGTCTTCTACCCTGTGGGATGGTGTGATCTGCTGGAGATCCTCCCCGCAACCTCAGTGCGTTACCGTGTGCGGCTGACGGTGAGCGGGTCGCTCCTGCCGGGCATTTCGCGCGACAACCTGGTGCGGCGTGCCGCCCTGATGATGCAG
>CAZYQV010000131.1:0-3432 GCA_964649775.1 uncultured Rikenellaceae bacterium | reverse complement strand
AAAAGTTGAAGAGTTGAAAGGTTGAGAAGTTGAAAAGTTGAAGAGTTGAAAGGTTGAGAAGTTGAGGGGATTAGGGATAAGGGTTTAGGGTTTCCGCTCCCCGGGTGGGCTGAGCGGAGCGATGAAGAGATACCTGCCTGCCTCCCTGGCGGGAGGTAAACCGGCAGGCAGGATGCGATACAGCGATAATGCGATGATGCGATAAAGACGCGGGTCAGGTTGATGGGGTTGCCTGCCTGCGGCAGGCAGGCTTCGTCGGCTTCCGCCGTCGCTTCTCCTGCGTCGGAGCGGAGCTCCTCCTCGCAATGTCCCGACTCACTCGTAACTCTCAACTCGTAACTCTCAACTCGTAACTCGATACTCGATACTCAAAACCACGAACTTTGAACATTTTGGATATTGGAATTTGTCGAATGACAGTTGCGCCGCAGCTTAATGACACGCACGCAGGGCACTGTTCAGGTATCAGCTTTTCCCTTCAAAGCCTTTCAGATCCTCCTCTTCCCCATACTGATAGATCTCACGGATCAGCTTGTCGTATTTCTTGTAGAGATTGCGCCGTTTGAGCTTGAGGGTGGGGGAGAGCTCGCCCGTGTCGGGGCTCCAGGCGTCGCATACCAGACGGAAGCGCTTGATCTGCTCATGAAAAGCCAGGTTCTTGTTGATCTCGTTCACCTCTTTCTGATAGCGGGCCACCACCTCAGGCAGCCGCACGAGCTCCTCGTTGTCGTGGAACTTGATGCCGTGGAGGTGGGCCCAGCTGTGGAGGTACTCGAAGTTGGGTGATATGAGGGCCGAGGCGAACTTCTCGTTCTCACCTATGACCATGATCTGCTCGATGAAGAGCGACTCCTTGCATTTGTTCTCGATCACCTGCGGTGCCACATACTTGCCGCTGGAGAGCTTGAAGATCTCTTTCTTGCGGTCGGTGATCTTCAGGTAGGTGTTGTCTACCATCATGCCGATGTCGCCGGTGGCGAACCATCCTTCGTTGTCGATCACCTCCTTCGTCAGATCCGGGCGTTTGTAATACCCCATCATCACATTGGGCCCTTTCACCATGATCTCGCCATCTTCGGCGATCTTTACCTCCACGCCGGGGATCACGGGTCCTACGGTGCCGATCATGATCTGGTGTGTCACCAGGTTGTTGACGGCGATGACGGGACTGGTCTCGGTGAGGCCGTACCCTTCGAGCACACGTATGCCGGCGGCCCAGAAGACCGTGGCGATGCGGGGCTGCAGGGCGGCGCCGCCCGAGACGATCACCTTCACGTTGCCTCCCAGGGCTTCCCGCCACTTGGAGAAGATCAGTTTGTCGGCGATCTTATGTTTCAGTCTGTAGAGAGGACCGTTGCCCGTGAGCTTGTACCTGAGCCCCAGGTTGACCGCCCAGAAGAAAAGACTCTTCTTGATGCCTGTGAGGTCCTTGCCCTTGGCCAGGATGCCGTCGTAGACACGTTCCAGCAGACGCGGCACCGTAGTGAAGAGCTCGGGCTTCACATCCTTGATGTCGTTGATGATGGTGGCCATGCTCTGGGCATAGTAGATGCTGATGCCTTTGTACTGATAGTGGTAGTTGAGCATCCGCTCGTAGATATGGCTGATGGGCAGGAAGCTGAGGGCTTTCGACTCGATGCCCATGGGATGGACACCCACGGTGCCCTTGACGTTGGAGACCAGGTTGCGGTGGCTCAGCATCACCCCCTTGGGGAAGCCCGTGGTGCCCGAGGTATAGATCATCGTCAGCCAGTCCTCACCGGTGATGGTGCCGCGGATCTTCTCCAGCGCTTCCTTCTGTTTCTCCTCTTCTTTCTCTCCCAGTGCCAGCAACTCCTCCCAGTGTCTCTCCCCCGCTATTTTATTAAAGGTATAATAGGACTCGATGCTTTTCACCTTACCGACGACGGGCCTGAGTTTCTTCAGCAGTCCTTCGTCGGCGAGGAAGAGCAGGCGCGGCTCCGAATCTTTCAGGATGTATTCGTACTCTTCGACAGAGATGGTCGGATAGACCGGTACTGTGACGATGCCTGCCTGGCTGGCGCCCATGTCCATGTAGTTCCATTCGGGCCTGTTGTTGGTGATCACTGCGATGCGGTCGCCTTTCTTCAGCCCCAGCGCCAGAAAAGCATAACTCACCAGCGTGGCCCGCCGGTGATACTCTTCGGATGAGATCTTCTGCCAGGTGCCTTCCACCTTGGCGGCCAGCGCATCCTCCTTGCGGTGTTGCTGCGCATGAAGGTCCAGAATGTCAAAAGTACGTGTGATTTCCATGATGGGGTCGAGGTTTGATGGTTTTTCGGTTGATGACAGGTTCTATGGGTTTGCATAACAAACATATAAAAAATTTTTATCTTGCGGATGATATATAACTGAAGAAGAAACAAAACTTTAAGAATGAAAATGATGAAGCATATCACATTTGCAATGATCTTTGCGTGGGGGATCTCTTTGGCTTCTTTTGCTCAGGACAAACCGGCATGGCGGCTGTACACTTCTTCAGGCAAACCGGTGAAATATGAGAAGATGATCAACGTGTTGGCCGGTGCCGACATGGTCTTCTTCGGTGAGGAACACAACAACCCCATCGCCCACTGGCTGGAGCGGGAGGTGATGGTAAGCCTGTATGACGAGCGGGGGAAAGAGCTGGTAATGGGCGCCGAGATGATCGAGGCCGACAACCAGCTCATCCTCGATGAGTACCTGCAGGGACTCATCCCGGTGAAAAAATTCGAAGGCGAAGCACGGCTCTGGAAAAACTACAAGACCGACTACAAGCCGCTCGTGGACTTTGCCCGTGACAGCGGACTGGTCTTTGTGGCCGACAACATCCCCCGCAGATATGCATCGCTGGTCGCAAAAAAAGGTTTTGAGGGACTGAAAGCCCTGAGTGCAGAAGCCAAAGCTTATATCCATCCCCTCCCCATCCCTTACGACCCTGAGGTGAAATGTTATAAGGACATGCTCTCGATGGAAGGGATGGGTGCCCAGGTCAACGAGAACTTCCCCAAAGCCCAGGCCGTCAAGGATGCCACCATGGCCTGGTTCATCCTGAAGCACTGGGAAAAAGGAAAGATTTTCCTCCATTTCAACGGCAGCTATCACTCCGACAACCATCTCGGCATCCTCTGGTATGTCAACAAAGAGAAACCGGGACTGGATATCAAAACCCTCTCGGTGGTGTCGCAGAAAGATCCCGGCAAATGGGACAAGGAGAACAGCGGCCTGGCCGATTTTATCATCGTCGTGCCGGAGGATATGACGAAGACGTATTAGTTCGTGGTTCGTAGTTTCGAGTTGCGAGTATCGAGTATCGAGTATCGGGTTTCGAGTTAGCCGGGACATTGCGAGGAGCGGGAAGATTTTCGATTTTCGAAATGATGGCCGTACGCTCTACGCCATTCCCCCTAAACCCTCATCCTCTTTGACCTC